>NZ_JACNDE010000018.1:0-119098 GCF_017351415.1 Pseudomonas sp. FW305-25
CTTTAAGCAAAATCGCCAGGGCTTTTCTTTCTTTGGCAGAAAGCGTGCCTACCGAGTCGATTAAAGCTTGCATGTACTACCTCTCCTAAGAAATTATTTTTTCAAGATCATCAGGAGATAAACGTTTGAGGGCCTCCAAAGATTTAGCCAATTCATCCTGCAGCGAAGAGGTTGTTTCCCGCAGGGCCTGAACCTTCTCGACAAAGGCCGACAGGCTCTCCGCGCCGAACAGCGACTTGATGGGAATATCCACCCCGAACTGCTGCTTGACCCGGGTCACGACCTGGGCCACCAGCAAGGAATGGCCGCCCAATTCGAAGAAGTTGTCGCTCAGGCCCACCCGGTCCAGTTTCAGCACATCGGCCCAGATCGCCGCGACCTGCTGCTCCAGCTCGCTCTGCGGCGCCACATACACCTGCTGCATCAACTGCGCGTCGACCTTGGGCAAGGCCTTGCGGTCGAGCTTGCCATTCGGCGTCAGCGGCAACGCTTCGAGGAACAGCAGATAGGTCGGCACCATGTAGTCCGGCAGATGTTCTTTCAGGGCAGCCTTGATGTTTTCCCGGAGCGCGGCCTGCGCTTCGATAGCCTCGGTGGTTTCGCTCGGCACGATATAGGCCACCAGTTGCTGGCCGTTTTCACCGTCATGGGCCAGGACGAAGGCCTCGCGCACCGCCGCCTGCTGCACCAGACGCGCTTCGATTTCACCCAGCTCGATACGGAAACCACGGATCTTCACCTGATGGTCGATGCGGCCGATGTACTCGATCACCCCATCGGCGCGGTAACGGGTCAGGTCGCCGGTGCGGTACAGGCGGCCGCCGTCGTTGGAGAATGGATTGGGCACGAACTTCTCGGCGGTCAGCCCGGGGCGCGCCAGGTAGCCGCGGGTCACCCCGGCGCCGGCCAGATAGAGTTCGCCGGCGCTGCCCACCGGTACCGGCTGCAAATCAGGGCTCACGATATAGCTCTGGGTATTGCTGATGGCCCGGCCGATATTGGCCTGGCCGCCGGCCTCGCGCCGGGTGTAGGTCGAGTAGGTGGTGTCTTCCGAAGGGCCGTACAGGTCGTAGACGTGCACCAGACCCGGCTGCTGGTAGAGGCTATCCACCAGCGCCTGTTTCAGCGGCTCGCCCGCCAGGTTGATGATCCGCACACTGGCCGGAATCTGCCCGCTGCGCTGCAACGCGGCAATCGCCGACGGCACGGTGTTGATCAGCCGCACCCGGTCGCGGTCCGCCAGTTCCGGCAGTTCCAGGGCGTTACGCGCCAGGACGATGGAGCCACCGCTGGACAGGGTCACGAACAGCTCCCACACCGACAGGTCGAAGCAGATCGAGGTCGAGGCCAGCACCCCTTGCAAGTCGTCGGCCGAATACACCCGGCTGGACCAGTCGATCAGCGCCAGCACGTTGCGATGGGCAATTGCCACGCCCTTGGGTAAGCCCGTGGAGCCCGAGGTGTAGATCACATAGGACAGGTTGTCCGCGGTCGCTCGCGGCGCCGGGTTTTCTAGTGAATAAGCGTCCAGCCAGCCCGGCTGGGCATCCAGTTGCAGGGTCTGCAAAGACTCCACCGCAGGCAGCAGCGACAGCAACGCGCTCTCGGTCAGGAGGATCTGCGCCTGGCTGTCGCGCAGCATATGAGCCAGGCGGTCCTGCGGATAATCCGGGTCCAGCGGCACATAGGCGCCACCGGCCTTGAGCACCGCCAATAGGGCCACGACCATTTCCGGGGTGCGCTGCATGGCCACGCCGACCCGCACTTCCGGCCCGACACCCAACTCGATCAGCTTGTGCGCCAGGCGGTTGGCCCGGGCATTGAGTTCCCGGTAGCTCAGACTTTGCCCGGCAAACAGCAGGGCTTCGGCCTCGGGGGTTTTCCGCGCCTGGGCCTCGACCCACTGATGCACACAGTGATCGCCCGGGAACTCGACAGACGCCGGGGTCCACTCGTGCAGCAGCTGGTTCTGCTCGGAGGCCGCTAGCAGCGGCAGGTCCCCCAGGCGCTGGCGCGGCTGCTCGACAATGCCCTGCAGCAACTGCACCCAGGATTGGGCCAGGCGCTCGATGGTCGAAGGTTCGAACAGGTCGGTGGCGTAGGTCATGGACGCCCAGAGGCCGTCCTCGGACTCGAAGGTATCCAGGCTCAGGTCGAACTGGGTACTGCTCTCCTCGCCACTGAGCATCTCCACCTGCAAGCCGGGCACCACCAGGCCCCGGGCGCCCTGACGGGCAGCGGCCTGGTGGTTGAACAGCACCTGGAACAGCGGGCTGTAGCTCAGGCTGCGTTCCGGGTTCAGGGCCTCCACCAATTGCTCGAAAGGCAGGTCCTGGTGCTCCTGGGCTTCCAGGGCACGGCCTTTGACCTGGGCGAGGAAATCGCTGAAGTTCGATTGCCCGTCAACCTCGGCCTTGAGCACCTGGGTGTTGACGAAGAAGCCGATCAGGCGCTCGGTCTCGACCCGGTTGCGGTTGGCGGTGGGTACACCAACGCGGATATCCGCTTGGCCGCTGTAGCGGTGCAGCAGCACCTGGAACGAGGCCAGCAACAGCATGAACAGGGTCACCCCTTCGCGCTGCGCCAGTTGTTTCAAGGCGCCCGGCAACGCGCCGTCCAGGCTGATGCCCAGGCGCGCGCCGCGGTGGCTTTGCTGCAACGGACGGGGATGGTCCAGTGGCAGGTCCAGCACCTGGGTGCCGCCTTCCAGTTGCCGCAGCCAGTAGCCCAATTGACGTTCACGCTCGCCGGCGTCCATCCATTGCCGTTGCCAGGCCGCGTAGTCCGCGTACTGCAGCGCCAGCGCCGGCAGCTGTGCCGGCTGCCCCTGGGCATGGGCGCCATACAGCTGGATCAGCTCCTCGACCATCAGTTGCATCGACCAGCCATCGGAGACGATATGGTGCTGCACCAGCACCAGCACATGCTCGTCCGCCGCCAGACGTACCAGGGTGGCCCGCAGCAAAGGCCCCTGGCGCAGGTCGAAGGCCTGGCGTACCTGGGCCTCGATCACCTGCTGGATCAATTGCTCGGCGTTGCCGGCTTGCACCAGCAGCGACAGATCCTGTCGCTCGATCCGCAAGCGGGCCTGGGCCTCGATCACCTGGGTCAGGCCCTGGGAGCCCTCGACAAAGCGTGTGCGCAGGGTTTCATGGCGAGCGATCAGGGCATCGAAGCTGCTCTGCAACGCCGCATCATCCAGGGCACCGCGCAGGCGCAAGGCCATGGGGATGTGGTAGGCGCTGCTGTCGGCATCCAGTTGCCAGAGGAACCACTGGCGTTCCTGGGCATAGGAGACCGCCAGGGGCTGCTGGCGATCCACCAGGGGAATCGGCTGGAGGGGCTGGGCAGTTTCCGGCCCAATCAGGCGGACGAAATCTTCCAGCGACTCGCCTTCGAACAACAGCTTGAGCGGTGCCTCGATGCCCAGCTCCTGACGGATGCGGGACATCACCTGAGTGGCCAGCAGCGAATGGCCACCGAGCTCGAAGAAGTTATCGCTCAAGCCGACCTTTTCCAGTTTCAGCACCTGGGCCCAGATCCCGGCCACTTGCTGTTCGCGCTCGCTGCGCGGGGCCACATGGACCTGCTGTAACAGGCTGCCGTCAATGGCCGGCAAGGCAGCGCGATTGAGCTTGCCGTTGGCGGTCAGGGGCAGCGCCTGGAGGAACAGCACATGGGCCGGAACCATGTAGCCCGGCAGGTGCTCGCGCAGCCCGGCCTTGATGCCGTCGCGCAGTGGCAGTTGCTCGGCAACCGGGTCCTGGCTGTGCCAGTCCAGGCCGGTGGGCACCACATAGGCCACCAGTTGCGGACCGTCCGGCCCTTCCTGGGCCAGGACCACCGCCTCGCGCACCGCCGGCAGTTCCAGCAGGCGTGCTTCGATCTCGCCCAGTTCGATGCGGAAACCGCGGATCTTCACCTGATGGTCGATGCGGCCGATGTAGCCGATCGAACCATCGGCCTGGTAACGCGCCAGGTCGCCGGTACGGTACAGGCGCGCGCCAGGTTCGCCGAAGGGGTCCGGGACAAACCGCGCGGCGCTCAGGTCGCCGCGGTTCAGGTAGCCCCAGGCCAGCCCGGCGCGCCCGACATACAGCTCACCGATGCAGCCCTTGGGCACCGGTTGCAGATTGCCGTCCAGCAGGTACCAGGACATGTCGGGGATCAGCTCGCCGATCGGGCTGGCCCCCGCCAGCGTCACGTCCGCCCGGGACAGCGGGCGGTAGGTCACGTGCACCGTGGTTTCGGTGATGCCGTACATGTTCACCAGCTGCGGCTGGCAGTCGCCGAAACGCTGGAACCAGGGTTGCAGGGTATTGACCTCCAGGGCCTCGCCGCCGAACACGATGTAGCGCAGCGCATGCCCCTGCTCGGCGGCGCAGGCCACGTGCATCAACTGGCGGAAGGCCGACGGCGTCTGGTTGAGCACCGTGACCCCTTCGGCGCAGAGCAGCGGGTAGAAGTCCTGGGCCGAGCGCGCCACCTCCTGGGGCACGATCAACAGGCGCCCGCCATGCATCAGGGCACCAAAGATCTCCCATACGGAGAAGTCGAAGGCATAGGAATGGAACAGGCTCCAGACATCCCGCGGGCCGAAGCGGAACCAGTCGGCGGTCGCCGCGAACAGCCGCAGCACGTTGTGATGGGGCTGCAAGGTGCCCTTGGGCTTGCCGGTGGAGCCGGAGGTATAGATCACATAGGCCAGGTCCTGCGGGGTCACCCCGACCTCGGGGTTGTGCACCCCGTAGTCCTCGAGCGGCTGCTCGAGCAACAGGGTGCTGCCGGCAAATGCCGGCAGCCCCTGCCGCAGAGACGCCTGGGTCAGCAGCAGCCTGATGCCGCTGTCCTGCATCATGTGTTGCAGACGGTCCTGGGGATAGGCCGGGTCCAGCGGCACATAGGCACCGCCGGCCTTGAGGATCGCCAGCAGGCCGATCAGCATCTCCAGGCCACGCTCCGCCGCCAGCCCCACCAACACATTGGGCCCCACGCCCTGCTCGATGAGTTTGTGCGCCAGGCGGTTGGCCCGTTCATTGAGCTGCCGGTAGTCCAGGTGCTGCCCCTGGAACGTCAGGGCGATGGCCTCGGGCGCCTGCGCCGCCTGCGCCTCGATCAGCTGGTGCACGCAGGCCGTCGAGGGGAATGCCTGCGGCTGCGGATTCCACTGGGCCACGATCCGCGCCTGCTCCCCGGCGTCGAGCATCGGCAACAGGCCAATGCGCTGCTCTGGCTGGCGGACCATGCCCTGCAGCAACTGGCGCCAGTGGCCGGCCATCTGCTCGATGGTCGCGGCATCGAATACATCGGTCGCATAGATCAGCGCGGCGGCGATCCGGCCCTGGGTCTCCACGGTGTCCAGGGTCAGGTCGAACTGCGCCGACTGCCCCGCCGAGTCCAGGGCTTCGATGCTCAGGCCCGGCAGGTTGAGGGCGCCGGCTGGAGCCGCGGCCTCGACCTGATGGTTGAACATCACCTGGAACAGCGGGTTGTGGCTCAGGCTGCGCTCCGGTTGCAGCGCCTCCACCAATTGCTCGAAAGGCAGGTCCTGATGCGCCTGGGCCGCCAGGGCGGTTTGCCGCACCTGCTGCAACAGTTGGCTTACGGACATCTGCCCGTCGATCTCGGCCTTGAGCACCTGGGTATTGACGAAGAAGCCGATCAGGCCCTCGGTCTCGACCCGGTTGCGGTTGGCGATGGGCACCCCGACGCGGATATCCGCCTGGCCGCTGTAGCGGTGCAGTAGAACCTGGAACGAGGCCAGCAACAGCATGAACAGGGTCACCCCCTCACGCTGGGCCAGGCTGCCCAGGGCTTCACTCAACGGCTGCTCCAGGATCAGCTCCAGGCGCGCGCCGCGATGGCTCTGGACGGCCGGGCGCGGACGGTCCAGCGGCAGTTCCAGCAGGGGCTGCTCGCCCCCCAGCTGGGCGGTCCAGTAGGCCAGTTGCCGCTCCTTCTCACCGGCTTCCATCCAGTTGCGCTGCCAGATGGCGTAGTCGGCGTAGTGGATCGGCAGCGGCGGCAGCTGGGGCTGTTGCCCCTGGCTGTAGCCGATGTAGAGGCTCATCAGCTCATCCACCATGACCTGCATCGACCAGCCATCGGAAACGATATGGTGCTGGGTCAGGACCAGCACATGGTCATCCTCGGCCACCCGCAACAAGCCGACCCTGAGCAGAGGCCCTTGCAACAGATCGAACAACTGCCGGGTCTGGGCCTGCACGAAGCCCTGCACCGCGGTGTCGATCTCACATTCATCGGCCATGGCCGGCAACGACTGGCGGGCGATTTCCAGGCGCACCTCGGGCAGCACCATTTGCACCGCCGCGTCGGCGTCCTCGACGAAATGCGTGCGCAGGCTTTCATGGCGGGCAATCAGTGTGTCGAAGCTGCGCTGCAAGGCCTCTACGTCCAGCCGGCCACGCAGGCGCAGGGCCTTCGGGATGTGATAGGCGGTGCTGTCTGGCGCCAGTTGCCAGAGAAACCACTGGCGTTGCTGGGCATAGGAAAGCGGCAGGCGCGCCTGGCCCAGGCGCACCTGCGGAATCGGCAGGTTGGCCGGGGAAATGCCCTGCTCCAGCATCTTCTGCAGGTAGACCTTGCGCTTCTCCAGCGGCAGCAGGATGAAGCCTTTGACAATCTTCAGCGCGGTGGCGTTATCCATTACACAGCCTCCATTTCGTCGAGCAACAGCTCGAGCGCACTCAGGTCGGCGCCCTGCGCCTGGCCCGGGGCCTGCTGCAACTGGCTGACGAACAGCCCCAGGGTTGGAAATTCGAACGCCATCTGCACACTGACTTGACGCCCAAGCTTGAGCTGGACTCGAGAGACCATCGCGGTTACCAACAAGGAATGCCCACCTGATTCAAAGAAGTTATCGTTCATGCCCACTCGCTCGACTTCGAGCACCTCGGCCCAGATCGCCGCGACCTGTTGTTCCAGCTCGCTCTGCGGCGCGACATAGGCCTGCTGCAGCAGGCTGGCGTCGGCCTTGGGCAGGGCCTTGCGGTCCAGCTTGCCGTTGGGGCTCAGCGGCAGCGTCTCCAGGAACAGCAGGTGCGCCGGCAGCATGTAGTCCGGCAGCACTGCCTTGAGCGCCGCTTTCAACTCGTCGCGCAACCGGGCCTGGTCGTCCTGGCTGTTTTGTTCCGAGTGCTGCGCCAACACGCCCTCGGCGGCGACCAGATAGGCCACCAACTGCGGACCACCGGCCGCCTCCTGGGCCAGCACCACGGCTTCACGCACCTGGGGCAGTTCCAGCAGGCGGGCTTCGATCTCGCCCATCTCGATCCGGAAACCGCGGATCTTCACCTGATGGTCGATACGCCCGGCGTAATCGATCACGCCCTCGGCGTCGTAGCGCGCCAGGTCACCGGAGCGATACAGGCGCCCGCCGTCCTGGCTGAACGGGTCGGGGATGAAACGCTCCGCCGTGAGACCTGGGCGATCGTGGTAACCCCGGGCCAGCAGCTCGCCGCCGATCATCAGCTCGCCGGTGGCGCCCTTGAGGGTCAGGTTGCCGCTGTTGTCCAGCAGGTAGATGGAACGGCCCGGCAGGCCCTTGCCCAGGGGGATCTGGCTCGGCAGGGTTGCGTCGTCCCGCAGGTAGCGGCTGCAGTCATGGGCGGTGACACTCACCGTGGCCTCGGTGGGCCCGTAGGTATTGAGCAGGCAAACGTCCTTCAACCCGGCCTTTTTCCAGGCGGCCACGCCTTCCGCCGCCATGGCTTCGCCGCCCAGGTTGAGCTGGCGCAGGCGCCCGAAGTCCCGGGGTTCGCGGCTGGCGTAATCCTTGCCGAGCATGAACCAGTAGGCGGTGCTCAAGTCGACGATGCTGATGCCCTGCCCGATCAGCTCACGGTAGAAGGTCTCGCTGTCCCACAGGTCCTTGCCACGGATCACCACCGAGGCGCCGCAGATCAGCGCCGGGTACAACTGCTCGACGAAGGCGTCGAAGTTGAAGGTGGAGAACTGCAGCCCGCGGTCCTCGGCGGTCATCTTGAAATAATCCCGGGAAACCTGGGCGTGCCGGCTCAAGGCAGCGTGGCTGATATCCACGCCCTTGGGCCGCCCGGTGGAACCGGAGGTGTACATCACGTACGCCAGGTTGCCGGCCTCGGCCCGCGAGCGCGGATTGTCCAGGGGGTAGCCGCGCAGGCTGTGCTCATGCGAGTCCAGGCACAGGTGCGGCACCGCTACGCCGTCCCTCAAGCGTTCAAGCAGTGGCGCCTGGGTCAGCAAGAGCTGGATGCCGCTGTCCTGCATCATGTAGTGCAGGCGGTCCTGGGGGTATTCAGGGTCCAGCGGCACGTAGGCGCCACCGGCCTTGAGCACCGCCAGCAGGCCGACAATCATGTCCAGCCCGCGCTCCACGGCGATACCGACCCGGACATCCGGACCGATGCCCTGCTCGATCAGCTTGTGCGCCAGCTGGTTGGCCCGCTGGTTGAACTGGCCGTAGCTCAGTTGCTGGCCATCACACAGCAGTGCCACGGCATCCGGGGTGCGCTGGGCCTGGGCCTCGATCAACTGATGGACAGACTGCGACGCCAGATCCCGCGCCGGGGTCCGGCCGCGCTGCTCGTCGATCAGCCGACGCTCGGTGGCGCCAAGCAACGACAGCTCGCCGAGGCTGCCCTGCGGGCTCGCCAGCATGCCCATGAGCAGTTGCTCCAGGTAGCCGGCCAGTTGCTGGATGTCCGCCTGGGCAAAATGCTCGCGGGCATAGCTGTAGTCGAAGGCCAGGGTCTGCCCCAGGTAGACCGACAGGGTCAACGGGTAGTTGGTCTGCTCGTGGTTGGCCGCCACGCCGAAGCTCAACTGCGCCGGAGCGCCTTGGGCCAGGGCTTCGGACACCGGGTAGTTCTCGAACACCAGGATGTTGTCGAACAGGGCTTCGCCCCCCAGGCCGGCCCAGCGCTGCACGTCATACAACGGCGTGTGCTCGAAATCGCGCAGGGCCAGGTTGCGTTCCTGCACCAGCTGCAGCCAGGCGCTGGCGGCCATGTCCGGACGCGGCGAGGCCAGCACCGGCAGGGTGTTGATAAACAGGCCGATCTGCTGCTCCACGCCTTTGAGTTCCGCGGGACGCCCGGACACCGTGGCGCCGAACACCACCGTGTCCTGCCCGGTGTAGCGTTGCAGCAACAACAGCCAGGCGGCTTGCACCAGGGTGTTGACCGTGACCTTCTGCTGGCGGGCGAACTCGCTCAAGCGCTGGGTCTGCTGCTCGTCCAACTGCTGCTGGTAAGCCCCATGGCCTTTGTCCAGGGTGCTCGACCCGTTGCGGTGGATGGCCTGGGCCAAGCGGGTCGGCTCGTCCAGGGCCGCCAGCTGCTCTTTCCAGAAGGCCTCGCCGACCTGGGCGTCCTGGCGCTGCAACCAGGCGATGTAGTCGCGATAGCGGCCAGGCGCCGCCCCCGCCGATTGCCCCGAGTAACGTTGCAGCACTTCGCCCAACAGCCGCGAGTTGCTCCAGCCGTCCATGAGGATGTGATGGTTGGTGTAGATCAGGTGATAACGCTGGTCGTCGATCCGTACCAGGGTCAGGCGCAGCAACGGCGCCGCCGCCAGGTCGAAACCGCGCTGGCGCTCCTGCTCGGCCAGGGCGTCCAGGTCCTCGGCCGCCGATGCCACGGCACGCCAGTCATGCTCGACAAAATCCAGGGCGATGCGCTTGTGCACCACCTGGATCGGCGCCGGCAACTCGCCCTGCCAGAGGAAACCGCTGCGCAGGATATCGTGACGGTCGATGGCCTCTTGCCAAGCCTGCTGGAAGCGCTCGGGATCGAGCCCGCCCACATCCACCCGCAACTGGTTGATGTAGTCGCCGCCCTGCTGCTCGTACAGGGTATGGAACAGCATGCCCTGCTGCATCGGCGACAGCGGGTAGAGGTCCTCGACCTGGGCCAGGGACAGCGGCAGGCGATCCAGTTGCTGCTGGCTCAGGCCCGCCAGCGGGAAGTCCGACGGCGTCACGCCACGATGCTGCGGCTGGCTGCAATGCTCGATCAGCGCCTTGAGTTCCTCGGCATAGTCATCCGCCAGGCGCTGGATGGTCGAGCGCTCGAACATTGTCTGGCTGAAGCTCCAGCCCAGCTTCAACTGACCACCATAGACCTGGCCATTGATGCTTAGCCAGTTGCCCAGCGGCGCCTCGGCACTCTGGTCTGCGCCCTTGGCTTCGGCGCTTGGGGCAAACCAGGCATCCGGCTCGTCGAAGCTGGCGTCGAACTGGCCCAGGTAGTTGAAGGTGATGCGCGGTACCGCCAGGGCCGCGAGGGTTGCCTGGGCATTGGCATCCCCCAGGTAACGCAGGGCGCCGAAGCCGATGCCTTTGTTCGGCACCGCGCGCAGTTGTTCCTTGATCTGCTTGATCGAGTCGGCCAGGGCCGCCTGCGGTGTCAGCTTGACCGGGAACACGCTGGTGAACCAACCCACAGTGCGGCTCAGGTCGATGCTGTCGAACAGCTCCTCGCGGCCATGGCCTTCCAGTTGCACCAGGGCGTTGGCCTCGCCGGTCCAGCGGGTGATGACCCGCGCCAATGCCGTCAGCAACAGGTCGTTGATCTGGGTGCGGTAGGCCGCCGGGGCATCCTGCAGCAAGCGCTGGGTATAGGCCTGATCCAGCTCGGTGCTGACGTCCAGGGCATCCTTGATCGCCACCCGGTCCGTTACCCGGTCACAGGGCATGCCCGACTCGACGCCCTGCAACTGCGCCTGCCAGTAACCCAGCTCCTGCTGCAGCGCCGTGCTGCTGGCATAGGCTTGCAACTGCCCGGCCCAGGCCTGGGTCGAGCTGGTCTTGGCCGGCAGCCGGATGGCTTGCCCGGCCGCTTGCTGCACCAGGGCCCGATGCAGGTCTTCCAGCAGCACCCGCCAGGACACGCCGTCCACCACCAGGTGATGGATCGCCAGCAGCAGACGCTGGCTGCCGTCCTGCAAAGTGAAGAGCACGGCGCGCAGCAAAGGCCCCTGCTGCAGATTGAGGCTGCGTTGTGCTGTATCGCACAGGGCTTGCAGCGAATCTTCAGTGGCGTCGTCCACCAGCCACAGCAGCGCATCGGCTTGCATCGCGGCCAACGGTGCCGAAGTCACCGGCGCCGACGGCATATAAGTCGCGCTCCAGGCTGCGCCCGCTTCGACAAAATTCAGGCGCAGGCCGTCATGGTGTTCGAGCAAGGCGTGCAAGGCGGGCTCCAGCGCCTTGGCACTCAGGGCTTTCAGCGGCTTGAGCAGCACCGACTGGTTCCAGTGCTGACGCTCCGGCACCGGGGTGTCGAAGAACCATTGCTGGATCGGCAGCAGCGCCATCTGGCCACGCACCGGGCCCTGGTCGATCTGCAACCCGCCCTCGCCCTGCTCCGCCACCGTGGCCAGCCCCTGCACCGTCTGGTGCTGGAACAGGTCTTTCGGGGTGAAACGGATACCGGCCTGACGCGCGCGGCTGACCACCTGGATCGAGATGATCGAGTCGCCGCCCAGCTCGAAGAAGTTGTCGGTGACGCCCACCTGCTCCAGCTTCAGCACATCGGCCCAGATCGCCGCGATCTGCTGCTCCAGCGCGTTTTGCGGCGCCACGTAGGTCTGCTGCATCAACTGTGCATCGACCTTGGGCAATGACTTGCGGTCCAGCTTGCCGTTCGGTGTCAGCGGCAGTGCTTCGAGGAACAGCAGGTAGGTCGGCACCATATAGTCCGGCAGGTTTTCCCGCAGGCGCGCCTTGATGCTCTCGCGCAGTTGCGCCTGACGTTCGGCGCTGTGCGCCACGTCGGCGTCCACCGGCACGATGTAGCCCACCAGCTGCTGGCCGCTCGGCCCGGGCTGGGCAATCACCGCCACTTCCAGTACCGGCTCCTGTTCCAACAGTCGGGCTTCGATTTCACCCAGCTCGATACGGAAGCCACGCACCTTGACCTGATGGTCGACACGGCCGACATATTCCACCAGACCGTCGGTGCGATAGCGGGTCAGGTCGCCGCTGCGATACAGCCGCGCCCCGCTGGTGCTGTAGGGATCGGGAATAAAGCGTTCCGCTGTCAGCCCTGGCCGATCCAGGTAACCCCGGGCCACGCCCAGGCCGCCCAGGTACAGTTCGCCCGCCACCCCAACCGGCAACAGGTTGAGGTTGGCATCGGCCACGTAGGCGCTGCGATTGCCGACGATATTGCCGATAGGCGCATAGGCCGCATCGCACGGATCGCCGGCACGGGCCTTCCAGATCAACGGCGTGACCACCGTCTCGGTTGGGCCATAACCATTGAAAATGTACTTCGGCCGCAGCACGCGCCAGGCCAGGTCGTAGCTGGCCTGCGGCACCGCATCGCCGCCGAAGCAATAGACCCGCACCGCCGGCGGGTTGCCGTCGCGTTCGGCGTGCACCGCCAGTTGTTGCAGGTACACCGGCGGGAATACGCCCACGGTGACGCCATAACGGTGCATCTGTTCGTAGGTGAATTCCGGCGACCATAGGCTGTCGTCGCGGATCAATACGCTGGCACCGTAGATCAGCGGGTGCATCCAGCCTTCATGGGAACCGTCGAAGGCGAAGGACATAAAGTGCAGCTCGCAATCCGCCGGGCTCATTTCATAGCGTTCGCCGGTAGCCAGGCTGTGCATGGCCAACGGACCATGGGACACCGCCACACCCTTGGGCAAGCCGGTGGAGCCGGAGGTGTAGATCACGTAGGCCAGGTTTTCCTCGGCCAGGGTCACCTCCGGGCTGGTCACCGGGTAAGCCGCGAAGTCAGCCGCGCCTTCGACGCTGAGGGTCGGCAAACCGTCGGGGATCGGCAAGCGGTCCAGCAGATGGCTCTGGGTCAACAGCAGCCACGCACCACTGTCCTGCATCATGTAGCGCAGGCGATCCTGGGGGTATTCGATATCCAGTGGCACATAAACCCCACCGGCCTTGAGCACCGCCAGGAAGGCCACCATGATTTCCGCGCAACGCGGCATGGCGATGGCCACCCGCACTTCCGGGCCGACGCCCAGCTCGATCAGCTTGTGCGCCAGCTGGTTGGCCTGAATGTCCAGCTCGCGATAGCTCAGGCGCTGCTCGGCGAACAACACCGCCGGCGCCTCCGGGGCCCTGGCCGCCTGGTCGGCGAACAGCTGGTGGACAAAACGCTGGGTCGGATAGACCGCATCAGTGTGATCCCAGTCCTGGCGAATCCGCCCCTGCTCCTCCCGGCCCAGCATCGGCAATTCGCCAATCGCCTGTTGCGGTTCGAGCATGCCTTGCAGCAGGTTGCGCCAGTGATCGGCAAAACCCTCGATGGTCGACACCTCGAACAACTCAGCGGCATAGATGAACGACGCGTTGATCCCGGCGTCGGTTTCCAGGGTTTCCAGGGTCAGGTCGAATTGCGCGGTACCGCCCTGCAGGACCATTTCCTCGGCGTGCAGGCCCGGCAGGCTGGCGCCGTCGGCGCTTTCCCCGGCAATGCTCAGGTGGTTGTACATCACCTGGAACAGCGGGTTCTGGTCCAGCGCGCGCTGGGGCTTGAGCGCATCCACCAGGCGATCGAACGGCAGGTCCTGATGGGCCTGGGCAGCCAGGGCCGTGGCCTTGACCTGACGCAGCAACTGCCCCACCGCCAGGTTCGGCGCCAGGTCGACGCGCATCACCAGGGTGTTGACGAAGAAGCCCATCACGCCTTCCATTTCCTGGTGCCGACGGTTGCTGACCGGCACGCCGATACGGATATCGGGCTGATCGCAATAGCGGTGCAGCAACAGGGCGAACGAGCCGAGGAACAGCTGGAACAGGGTCATGTCATGCTCGCGCGCCAGGCGCCGCAGGCCCTGCTCCAGGTCCAGCGGCAGGCGCAAACCCAGGCGCTCCTGGCGATGGCTCACCAGGGCCTGGCGCGGATGGTCCACCGGCAGTTCCAGCACCGGGTGCTCCAGCCCCAGCTGCTCGCGCCAGTAATCCAGTTGCCGCTGCTGCTCGCCCTGCTCGAGCCAGGCCCGGTGCCAGCTGGCGTAGTCGGCGTACTGCACGCTCAGTTCATCGAACCGCGGCGCCTGCCCCTGGATGAACCCCCGGTAGAGGGCGACGAATTCCCGGGCCAGCACACTCATGGAGGCGCCATCGGAAATGATGTGGTGCAGGGTCACCACCAGCAGGCAGTCCTGCTCGGCGATCTGCAGCACCCGGGCCCGGCACAGGGGGCCGTGCTCCAGGTCGAACAGCACCTGGGTTTCTTCCAGGGCCCTGGCCTCGACCGCCTCGCGGGACAGTCCCGGGGCCAGGCGTTCCCAGGCCAGGGTAATTTCACCCTGGGGGTGCACTACCTGGCACAGGCTGTCCCGGTGCTGGGTAAAGGTGGTGCGGAAGGCTTCATGGCGTCGGGCCAGGGCGTCGAAGCTGTGCTGCAGCGCCTGCCGGTCCAGCGCCCCCTGGAGCCGGACCACGATCGGCGTGTGGTAGGCGGTGCTCTGGGGATGCATCTGCCAGAACAGCCACTGCCGCTGCTGGGCATGGGACGCCGGCAATGGCTCGTCGCGCCCTAGCGCCTCGATCAACGACAACGAACCCGTGCCGGCGCAAGCCTGCACCTGCTCGACGAACTCATCCAGGCGCGCGGTCTCGAACAGCACCCGCAGCGGCACCTCCGCCGCCAGCAGCCGGCGGACCCGGGAAATGATCTGGGTGGCCAGCAACGAATGCCCGCCCAGGGCGAAGAAGTTGTCGCTCAGGCCCACCCGCTCGACCTTGAGCACGTCCTGCCAGATCGCCGCGATACCCCGCTGCAGCTCGCTGACCGGCGCGACATGCGCCGCCACCGGCGCCTGCTGCTGCAACGGTGGCAAGGCCCGCAGGTCGAGCTTGCCGTTGGCGGTCAACGGCATGCCTTCCAGAGCCATGAAATGCATCGGCAGCATGTAGTCGGGCAACGCCACCGCCAGCTGCCGGCGAATCTCCTGCCAGGCCGCTTCCGGCTCCTGGACACTGGCTTTGGCCAGCACCACATAAGCCGCCACTTGCGGCTCATCCGCCACGCTGACCACCTGGGCCACGGCATCCTCGACCTGCGGCAACTGCTTGAGCGCCGCGGTGATTTCCCCCAGCTCGATGCGGTAGCCGCGAATCTTCACCTGGTGATCGATGCGCCCCAGGTAATCGATGACCCCGCCATCGAGGTAGCGCGCCAGGTCACCGGTGCGGTACAGCCGCTGCCCGTCGGCGCTGAAAGGGTCGGGAACGAAACGCTCGGCGGTCAAGGCCGGCCGGCGGTGGTAGCCCCGCGCCAGGCCGGCGCCCCCCAGGTACAACTCGGCCGGGGTGCCAGGCGCCACGGGCTGCAACGAGGCATCCAGCACTCGGGCGCGAACGTTGGCCAGCGGCTGGCCCAGGGGCACCACCGCCAGGGCCTGATCCACGGCAGCGGCGGCCAGGGTCAGGGCGCCGACCGTGGTTTCCGTCGGGCCGTAGTGGTTGAACACCGCGCACTGCGGCGCCAGGGCCGCGATCTTTCTGACCAGCGCCGCCGGGCAGGCTTCGCCGCCCAGCACCAGGCACTGCCTTGGCAGGGAACGGGCCGGCTCCGCGCCGCTCATCAGCGCCTGCAAATGCGAAGGGACAATCTTCAGCACATCGATTTGCCGGGCGTCCAGGTAGGCCGAAAAGGCCTCGGCGTCCAGGCCGGTATCCAGGTCGATCACATGCAGGCAACTGCCGGAGCACAGGGCGCCAAATAGCGTGGTATGCCCCAGGTCGGCGGCAATGGTGGAGACCACCGCCATGTTGCGCGCGGCCCCCAGCGGCAGGCGCGCCAGGATCGCCTGCACGTAGTTGGCCAGGGCTGCGTGGGTGATGGTGACGCCCTTGGAGGCCCCGGTGGAACCGGAGGTGTAGATCGAATAGGCCAGGTGCCCGGCCTCGACCCGCGGCAGTGGTACCTGCGAGCCGGTGGCCGGCGCCCAGCTGTCCGGCTGGTCCAGCAACAACACGCTGACCCCGGCCGCCAGCGGCAGTCGCGCCTGCACCGCGGTTTCGCTCAGCAGCAGGGTAACGCCGCTGTCTTGCAGCATGTAGCGCAAGCGTTGCTCGGGATACTGGACATCCAGCGGCACATAGGCACCGCCGGCCTTGAGCACCGCCAGCAAGCCCACCACCATCTCCAGGGAGCGCTCCACGGCGATCCCCACCAGCACCTCGGGCCCCACGCCACGCAGTACCAGGGCCGCCGCCAGGCGCGCGGCGCGCTGATCCAGCTGGCGGTAACTCAGGCATTGCTCGCCGAACACCAGGGCCGGGGCCTCGGGCCGTACGCGCACCTGCTCGGCGAACAGCTCGAGCACCGAAACGGCGGCGAACGCCTCATGCGCACCGACGCCCTGGGCCAGGGTGGCCTGGCGTTGCTCGGGGCTGAGCAGCGGCAGTTCGGCGATCGCCGACCGCGGCTCACGCACCATCGCCCACAGCAGGTTCTGCCAGTGGCCGGCCATGCGCTCGACGGTCTGTTCCTCGAACAGCTGGCAGTCGTAGGTGAAGGCGGCCTGCAGCCGGCCACCGCGCTCGAAGGTGTCCAGGGTCAGGTCGAACTGCACCGTGCGCTCGTTGCGCGCCAGGGCCTGCACCTCAAGACCGGAGCGGCTGCGCAGGGTGGTCAGCTCGGTGACCTGCGGCTGGTGGTTGTAGAGCACCTGGAACAGCGGGCTGTGGCTCAGGCTGCGCTCGAGTTGCAGGGCCTCCACCAGCCGCTCGAAAGGCAGCTCCTGGTGGGCCTGCGCGCCCAGGGTGGTCTCGCGGATATCCGCCAGCAGTTGCTCCACCGTCAAGTGCGGGCTCAACTCGCTGCGCAGCACCTGGGTGTTGACGAAGAAGCCGATCAGCCCTTCGGCTTCCTGGCGCGTGCGGTTGGCGATAGGCACGCCCACGCGGATATCCTGCTGGCCGCTGTAGCGCGCCAGCAGCAGCTTGAAACCTGCCAGCAGTACGGCGAACAGAGTCACCCCCTGCTGTCGCGCCAGGGCGCCCAGTTGCTGGGCCAAATCCGGCGCCAGTTCGAAGTCCAGGCGCCGCCCCTGGCGGCTGGAATGGGCCTGGCGCGGATGATCGGTGGGCAGCCTGAGCACCGGATGCTCGTCCCCGAGCTTGGCCCGCCAGTACGCCAGCTGCCGCTCCTGCTCCCCCGCCTCCAGCCAGCTGCGCTGCCACAGGGCGTAGTCGCGGTACTGGATCGGCAGGGCCGGCGCACTCGGCGCCGCGCCCTGGAGCAGCGCGTCGTAGGCTTGCAGGAACTCCTCGATCAGCACGCCCATGGACCAGCCGTCGGCGACGATATGGTGCAAGGTCAGCAGCATGACGTGCTCCTGCTCCCCCAATCCCAGCACACAGCCCCGCAACAGCGGCCCCTGCTGCAGATCGAAGGGCCGGCGCGCCTCGGCGTCGGCCCGCTGCCGTACGCTGGCTTCGCGCAGCGCAGGGTCAAGGTCGCTCAGGTCCTGGTAATCGATGTTCACCTGGGTCGTCAGGATGACCTGCCGCGGCTCGTCCTGCTCCAGGCGGAACACCGTGCGCAGGCTTTCATGGCGCTCCAGCAGCCAGTCGAAGGCCCGGGCCAGCACCGCCCGATCCAGCGGCCCGCTCAGGCGTACCGCGTTGGGCAGGTTGTAGGCCGCGCTCTGCGGGTCCAGCTGCCAGAGAAACCACATGCGCTGCTGCGCGTAGGACAACACCTGGCGGTCAGGCACTGCGACCCCCGCGGGAATAGGCAGCAGAGAGAAGTCGACGCCTTCCTTGTCCAGAGCCTTCAAGAACAGCCGGCGCTTTTCCAGCGGCAGTTCAATGAATCTACGGGCGAGCTTCAAGGAGTCTTCGGCATTCATCGGGGGTCATCCGTACTTGCGTGTGGGGTATCGAGCATTGGCTCGGTCATCCCTACGGAACGGATGAAGGCCCGGGAAAATTAACCCCGCGCGCCACGCCGGCCGCCAACCCCAGGGCCGCGCAGGACAGGCCGACCAGCGGCCCCGACGGTAAATCGGACCCACCCCCCTTCGTTCCTTGCTTATCCCCCCTTGCAACAGGTACCCGCCCATGTCCTCCGCTCAATCGCTGACCGACATCCTCACCCAAGGCTTGCGCAAACTGACGGGCATCGACCGGCCCAGACCCAAGGGCTACCGGGTGATCAACGTCGAGCTCAAGCGGCGCATCGTCCTCAGCCCGTCCCTGGTGCGCCTGGTGTTCGCCGGCGAGGACATCGCCCAGGCCCGCACCCTGGCCCCGGACCAGCGCATCAAGCTGCTGTTCCCCGGCGCCGACGGCAGCGTCCCGCAACTGCCGGTGGAAGGTGACTGGCACGCCTCCCGGCGCAAGCTGCCGGCCGAGCAGCAGCCGCCGATGCGCACCTACACTATCCGCGCCCTGCGCCTGCTACCGGCGGAGCTGGATGTGGACTTCGTGCTGCACGGGGTCAACGGCCCCGCGTCCAGCTGGGCCACCCACGCCCGGCCCGGCGACCGCCTGCAGATGGTGGTACCGAACAAGGCCTACAGCGGCGATCCCGGCGGTTATGAATGGATGCCGCCGGCAGATATCCGCAAAGTGCTGCTGATGGGCGATGAAACCGCCCTGCCGGCCATTGCCGGGATTCTCGAGGAGCTGCAGGAGTATCCGGATTACCCGGATGTGCAGGCGTTTATCGAAGTGCCCCACGAAAGCGACTGCATCGACTTGCGCTGCAACCCCCAGACCCGGCTCAACTGGCTGCCGCGGGACCTGTTGGGCGCCCAGCACGGCGAAACCCTGATCCATGCCGCCCGGGAACTGGCCGAGCTGCCGCCGCCCCACACCGCGCACCGGTCGATCAAGGTCCGCGAGGGCGACGAGGAACAACGCCCCTGGGAGACCGCCACACCGGCCGACAACAGCTTCTACGCCTGGGTGGCCGGCGAGTCCGCCACGGTGATGAGCATCCGCCGCCACCTGATCAACGAACGCGGCCAGGAACGCCGTAACCTGACCCTGATGGGCTACTGGCGCCTGGGCACGTCGTTGGGCTGATAAATCTGCCTGGGCCTTGAGAACGCCGCGGCAGCGGCTACACCCACTCCTGTAGCCGCTGCCGAGCCTGCGAGGCTGCGATAAGGCCCGCAGGGCCTTGCTTGACGATCTTGCGATGGGGCCACCGAGAGCGCCGCGGCCGTGCCGGCCGTTCGCAGCCTGCGGCAGCGGCTACAGGGCCGCCGCGGTTTCCGGTTGCTGGTGACGCCGACGATGCACCTCAAGGTGGCCCTTGATCAGGCTCAGGACCCTGGCTTCGTGTTCGTGGATGAAGAAGTGCCCGCCCGCCAGCATGTCCACGGAGAAGCTGCCCTGGGTCTCCTTCCTCCAGCCAATCAACTGTTCGGTGGTGGCCCGGTCGGCCTTGCCTCCCAGGACATGCACCGGGCAGTTCAGCAACGGTCGCTGCAGCGGGCGAAAACAACCGCACAAAAGAAAGTCGGCGCGCAGGATCGGCAGGGTCAGGCTCATCAACTCCTGGTTGGCCAATACCTCTTCGCTGGTGCCATTGAGGGTGCGCAACTGTTCGATCAGTTGTTCGTCCGTCTTGGGGTCGGCAAAACCTCGGTCGTAGTCGGTGCGCAGGGTCGGCGCCGCGGTTCCCGAAGCGAACAGCGCCACCGGTTCCGGACAACCCAGGGCCCGCAGGGCGTGGGCCAGCTCGCAGGCCAGCAGCGCCCCCAGGCTATGGCCGAACAAGGCATAGGGCGCACGCAGGCCCGCGCGAACTTCCAACGCCAGTTGCCGCGCCAGCTCGCGCATGTCGGTGGCCAGCGGCTCGGCATAACGGGCGCCCCGCCCCGGCAGTTCCACCGGCTGCAATTTCAGCCATTCGGGCAGCTTGCGCCGCCAGCGGCTGTAGACCATGGCGCTGGCTCCGGAATACGGCAGGCACAGCAACGTCAGCTGGGTCACGGTGTTCCCCTTGAAAAAAATGATGGTAAAGACTGGACGTGCCACCTGGCCGGCAAATTAGTAGCCGCCACCGGCCCAATGCCGACCTGTAGGAGCGAAGCTTGCTCGCGATGAACTTGAGAACGCCGCGTTTACCCAATTAAGACGCAGTATCGTTAACGACCATCGCGAGCAATCGAGCGTCGACCGGCTGCTCCTACAGTAGATCCCCTTCGCTTGACCGGTCGTCATTGAGTCAGTCGTCCCCATAAATTTCCCGATACAGCCTTCGTTCCCTGCTGCAGATCAAACCAACCAACAAGAGAGATCGCCGTGGACTTGCAGACCATTCTGTCAAAGCTGTTCGCCAATGCCGGGGCCGTGGGAATCGAAGGCACCTTTCAATTCGTGTTCGGCCCACAGCTGGCATTCTGGTCACAGGTCCAGGCGCACAGCCGCACCGAAGCCGGCCGGCACCCGGCGCCCGACGTCACCATCGAGGTCGCCCAGGCCGACTTTCTCGGGATCATGGGCGGCAGCGCCAACGTCGAGGAGCTGTTCGCCAGCGGCCGCCTGAAGATCGGCGGCAACATGGGCCTGGCCACGCTGCTGCCGCAGATCATCGACCATGCCCGGCATGGCGGTGGCGCGCTGGAAAAGAAAGTCGAGATGAACACCCGCTACCCCACCCCGCCGCGCTACAGCGAGACAGTCTCGGCCGGCCTGCCGACCCAGCGCACGGTGGAACGGCGTCCGCGCAGCGGGCTGTCGGTGGAGGAGTTCAGGACGCATTACCTGCCCCAGGGCATTCCCGTGGTGATCAGCGATGCCCTGCAGGACTGGCCGCTGTTCCAGCTCAGCCGCGAAGAGTCGCTGGTGCACTTCGCCGAACTGCAAGGCATCACCCGCCACGGCGACTACGTGAAAAAGACCTTTTCCACCGAGCGCGATTTCCGCTCCACCTCCATGGCCGAGTTCATCGCCTCGCTGGACAACCCGGCGCCGAAAAACGCCGACGGCGAACCGCCCGCCTACATGGGCAACAACATCCTGCCGGCGCAGTTGCTGGAGCAGATCCAGTACCCGCCCTACTTCGACCGCTCGCTGTTCATCCCGCCGCGAATCTGGATCGGCCCCAAGGGCACCCTGACCCCGCTGCACCGCGACGACACCGACAACCTGTTCGCCCAGGTCTGGGGCCAGAAGTCCTTCATCCTCGCCGCGCCCCATCATCGTGAGGCGCTGGGCACCTGGTCGACCGCGCCCCAGGGCGGGCTCGACGGTTGCGAGGTCAACCCGGACGCACCGGACTACGAGCGTTTTCCAGCCTCGCGGGACGTGACCTTCCTGCGGATCATCCTGGAGGCCGGCGACCTGCTGTTCCTGCCCGAGGGCTGGTTCCATCAGGTGCAGTCGGTGTCCACCTCGCTGTCGGTGAATTTCTGGGTCAACTCCGGGCGCGGCTGGTAAGGCTCAGGCGACCGCCGGCTGGCTGCGGGTCAGCCGGCGACAGCTCTGCACCGCCGCTCCCAGCACCACCACCCCCGCCGCCAGCGCCACCCAGAAGCCGCTGCGCGCGCCAAAGGCATCCACCAGCCAGCCGGAGCTGGCGGCACCGATGGCCACGCCGATGCTGACCCCGGTGACCAGCCAGGTCAGGCCTTCGGTGAGCTTGGCCGGCGGCACGATGTTCTCCACCAGGGCCATGGCGACGATCAGGGTCGGGGCGAAGAACAGGCCGGAGACGAACACCGCCAGGGACAGGCCGAAGATATTGCTCGCCAGCAGCAATGGCAGGGTGGTCACGGCGGTGGCGATGCCGCCGTACATGAACAGCCGCGGCAGCGGGATATTCAGTTTCAGCGCGCCGAAGGCGATGCCCGCCAGGCAGGAACCGATGGCGTACACCGACAGCACGATGCTCGCCGCCGCGGGTTGCCCCTGCTGCTGGGCGAACGCCACGCTGACCACATCCACCACGCCGACGATCATGCCCATGGCGATCATCAGCAGCACCAGCAGCTGCAACTCCAGCGAGCGGATGATCGACACGTCGTGCCGGGCCTCATGGGGATGCACCGGCGGCTCGGTCGCCCGTTGCGCCACCAGCGCGGTGACGCCGATCGCCAGCATCAGCAGCGCCGCCAGCGGCCCGGCCTCGGGGAAGGCCGCCACGCACAGCCCCACCGACAACGGCGGGCCGACGATAAAGCACACCTCATCGAGCACCGACTCCAGGGCATAGGCGGTCTGCAACTGTGGCTGGCCGCGGTACAGCTCGGTCCAGCGGGCGCGGACCATGGCCGGCATGCTCGGCATGCAGCCGGCCAGGGCGGCGAACAGGAACAGCGTCCAGTGCGGCGTCTGCAACCGGGTGCACAGCAGCAACGCCAGCAGTGCCCCGCCGCCCACACCGGCGGCGATCGGCAGCACCCGGCCCTGGCCGAAGCGGTCGACCATGCGCGACACCTGGGGCGCGCAGAAGGCCGTGGCCAGGGCGAAGGTCGCCGCCACCGCACCGGCCAGCGCGTAGCCGCCCTTGAGCTGGGCCAACATGGTGATCAGGCCGATGCCGGTCATCGACATCGGCATCCGCGCAATCATCCCCGCCACCACGAAAGCGCGACTGCCGGGGGCCTTGAACAGTTCGCGGTAAGGGTTTGCCATTGCGAGGTCTCTGCAAAATCGTGCACGTTGCCACAGATACCTCTACATGAGAACGTACTCCGCCCCAAAAACGACCACACAATCACAAACAAATAACAGAAAGCCTTTTAGAGCATGCGTCCGATAAAGTCCGCCCTCACGTTCATTAACAAAAATTCCATTTTCATTGCCATAGGATTGATCCTGCCCCTGCTGGCATTGAATCTTTGGTACTTCCTGCAACTGGCCATTGAGAAAAAAGAGGTACCACGGCTTCATGAGCTCGCAGTAAGTTCTTTCACTTCAGGCTCAAGCGCACTCATTGGCGTATTGATAGCGGCCTATCTTGCTTATCGCTACAACACCCGCATCGAGAACAAGAAACTCGAGGACTCTGAAGTCAGGGCATTGAGAAAAGCCGTATTCTGCATAGCAATAAAGCTGAACAAGATCGCTGGAATTTATAACAGTTTCCTTAAAGAGAACGAGTTAAACGAACACCGTTGGGCACGTACCCCGGCAGCAGGCCCGATTGCTCTGAACATTGTGGAAATTGATTTCAACGAACTGGGCTTTCTTCATGAAGAGCACGGCAAGGCCCTGCTCGAGTTATCTGTCGCGGAAGAAAGCTACATTGCAGCTGTCAACGCCATTAATGAGCGTTCAAGACTGGTTTCAGAAAAGCTTGAGCCCGCGCAAAAAACTGCTCAGGAAAGGTTCAAAGCCACACTGGCCGAAGGCGACAAAAATCAACTTGGATATAGTCGCCTGAAAGAATTCGTGGATGCTGACATCTATCAAATCATGAGCAAGGCAACTGACAGCTGCTACTTGGTGTTCCATAGCACAATAAAAAACTACGCTGATATACAGCCTCGCATCCTGGAAATAGCAAAGAAGCGTTTTCCAAATATAAAGTTCATGGATCACCAGAAGATACTTGCAGAGTTGAATGCCGCCGCGGCCACCGCCTCGAACTCGAAGCCCGAGTAGCGATCCCGTTCAAAACAAGAGTGATCATTCTCCGCTGAACTCTTGTCCTGCAAGGTCAGTCAACCAGTCAACGACAGTTTTTCAGGTTGACCAATCATGCAGATCTCCCTCAACCAACAAGTCGCCCTGGTCACCGGCGCCAGTTCCGGCATCGGCGCCGCGGCGGCCACCGCCCTGGCCGCGGCCGGGGCCTCGGTGGTGCTCAATTACCATCGGCAGGCGGCGCCCGCGGAAAAACTCGCCGCCGACATCAACGCCTGCGGCGGCCGGGCCATTGCCGTGGGCGCCGACATCTCCCAGGAAGAGCAGGTCCAGCACCTGTTCGACAGGGCCCTGGAAGCCTTCGGTTTCCTCGACATTCTGGTGGCCAACTCGGGCCTGCAAAAAGACGCCGCCACAGTGGACATGACCCTGGAGGACTGGAACCAGGTGATCAGCGTCAACCTCACCGGCCAGTTCCTCTGCGCCCGCGCCGCCCTGCGCATTTTCAATCGCCAGGGCATCCGCACCGGCGTGTCGCGCGCCGCCGGCAAGATCATTCACATGAGCTCGGTGCATCAGCGGATTCCCTGGGCCGGGCACGTCAACTACGCGGCGTCCAAGGGCGGCGTGGACATGCTGATGCGCAGCCTGGCCCAGGAGGTCAGCCACCAGCGCATCCGCGTCAATGCCATTGCCCCGGGCGCGATCGCCACGCCGCTCAATCGCAAGGCCACCGAGGGCGCGGCCGAGCGCAAGCTGCTCGAACTGATTCCCTACGGGCGCATCGGCGACGTCAAGGACGTGGCCAACGCCGTGGTCTGGCTGGCCAGCGATGCGTCCGACTACGTGCTCGGCAGCACCCTGGTGATCGATGGCGGTATGAGCCTGTACCCGGAGTTTCGCGACCATGGCTGACACGGAACGACAGGCGCCGATCGACGCCCACGGCATCATTGGCGACCTGCGCAGCGCCGCGCTGGTCAACGACAAGGGCAGCGTGGATTTTTTCTGCTGGCCGGAGTTCGACAGCCCGTCGATCTTCTGCTCGCTGCTCGACACCCCGGACGCCGGCATCTTCCAGCTGGCGCCGGACCTGCCCGACGCCCGCCGCGAACAGATCTACCTGCCCGACAGCAACGTGCTGCAGACCCGCTGGCTGAGCGAACGGGCCGTGGTGGAAGTCACCGATTTGCTGCCGATCGGCGACAGCGAGGACGACCTGTCGCTGTTGATCCGCCGGGTGCGGGTGGTCAGCGGCCGCGCCACACTGCGCCTGCGCTGCGCGGTGCGCCATGACTATGCCCGCGCCACCACCCGGGCGCGGCTGGACGGCGACGCCGTGTGCTTCGAGGCCGAGCGGCAGCCGGGCCTGCGCCTAATCGCCAGCCAGCCCCTGCGCATCGACCGGCAGGCGGCGGTGGCCGAGTTCGAGCTGGAACAGGGGCAGAGCGCCGAATTCATGCTGGGCGGGCTCGACGATCCGCGGCTGGTCACCGGCGGCAGCGAGCTGTGCCTGGAACGCACCCTGAAGTTCTGGCGCGACTGGATCGGCCAGTCCAACTACCGCGGCCGCTGGCGCGAGATGGTCAACCGCTCGGCCCTGGCGCTGAAGCTGCTGACCTCGCGCAAGCACGGGGCGATCCTCGCCGCCGCCACCTTCGGCCTGCCGGAAACCCCGGGCGGCGAGCGCAACTGGGATTACCGCTACACCTGGATCCGCGACGCGTCGTTCACCGTCTACGCCTTCATGCGCCTGGGCTTCGTCGCGGAGGCCAACGCCTATATGCGCTGGCTGCGCGGGCGGGTCAGCGACTGCCGCGGCCAGCCGGCCAAGCTGAATATCCTGTACGCCATCGACGGCCGCCAGCAGTTGCCGGAAACCCGGTTGCCGCACCTGTCCGGGCATGGTGGCGCGACGCCGGTGCGTATCGGCAACCAGGCCTATGAACAGGTCCAGCTGGACATCTTCGGCGAGCTGCTGGACGCGGTGTACCTGGTCAACAAATACGGCGAGGCGATTTCCCACGAAGGCTGGAAGCACGTGGTGGACGTGGTGGATCAGGTCTGCAGCAGCTGGGACGGCGAGGATGTGGGCATCTGGGAAATGCGCGGCGAGCAGCATCATTTCCTGCATTCGCGGCTGATGTGCTGGGTCGCCCTGGACCGGGCCATCCGCCTCGCCTCGAAGCGCTCGCTGCCGGCGCCGTTCGCCCGCTGGGACCAGACCCGCCAGGCGATCTACGACGATATCTGGAGCAACTTCTGGAACGCGGAACGCGGGCATTTCGTCCAGTACCGGGGCGGCACCGCGCTGGACGGCTCGATGCTGCTGATGCCGCTGGTGCGCTTCGTCGGCGCCCGCGACCCGCGCTGGCTGGCGACCCTGGAAGCCATCGAGAAGACCCTGGTGCGCGACGGCATGGTCTACCGCTACCGCAACGAAGACAGCCAGATCGACGGCCTGGCCGGCACCGAAGGCGCATTCGCCGCCTGCTCGTTCTGGTACGTCGAATGCCTGGCCCGCGCCGGCCGGCTGGACCAGGCCCACCTGGAGTTCGAGCAACTGCTGCGCTACGCCAACCCGCTGGGGCTGTACGCCGAAGAGTTCGACAGCCATGCCCGGCACCTGGGCAACACCCCCCAGGCACTGACCCACCTGGCCTTGATCAGCGCCGCGAGTTTTCTCGATCGCCGGCTCAGTGGCGAGAAGATCCTCTGGCAGCCTTGACCCGCGGAAAAAAGGCGGATCGCGTCATCGTTCATCGCGAGCAAGCTCGCTCCTAACACAGTCCGCTGTAGGAACGAGTTCCAACGGATCTAATGATCCCGGACACCTCTTTAGAGCGAGACGCATGATCCAGGCACTGGCACGCCTGATCAACGGCAGCCTGGTGGATGCTGCATTATGGATTGCCCACGACAAACATCCGGCACCGACTACGACAGGCCCTCGCAAACCTGAACCTGTTGCTGCAAGGGCTAAAGCGCCAATACTCCCCAAAAAATCACTGTCGCCAATAGCGCCGGTAGCGCCGAGAACTGGCAGGTACTCAATCATCATTCAACTTGTCTAGCCTTAGTTACACCACCCCGTTTGCTCTCGCCATACTTACAACAACTTACGTCCCATATGAGCTTATATCGGACCTTGCGTCATTTTATTGCCGACCGCTGCACTACCATTATTTCCAACAACTGCTTGCGCTGTGCATCACATCCAGAGAACCGCATCCCAACACCCTTTCCAGCGTGCCCAACAGCCCGCCGAGGCCAGCGCCCCAGAAAACTCCAAAGGCATGAAAACCGAACAATTCGCTATAATAATTAGCGCGAAACTCCATATAAGGATCCGCCCAAACGCATACAACAGACGCTGCAAACCATTCAACTTTCCCGCATTTAATCCAAGCACTATCTCTTGCAACGAATGACTTGAAAAAGTCAATAACCAGCATTAAATTTCGTTGTCGATAAATGAAAGTGTCTGATATTTCCTACGTAGTCTGACCAGTAATAACCTCCAATAGCGACGAAGTCATGGAGTCTGTCTGTGGAAGAAACACTTATTCTCGTCAATGCCAATGACGATGAAACTGGCACAGCGCACAAGTTACCTATCCACAAGCAAGGATTGCTGCACCGAGCGTTCTCGATCTTCATTTTCGATGACCACGACCGGCTGCTGCTGCAACAGCGTGCCTTCGGCAAATACCATTCCCAGGGTCTGTGGACCAACACCTGCTGCGGCCACCCGCGCCACGGCGAACAGACTCTCGCTGCCGCCAGACGCCGATTGCGCGAAGAAATGGGGCTGTCCTGCGAACTGTTGGAAGTCGCCACCCTGCTGTACCGCGAACAGGTGTCGAACCAACTCATCGAGCATGAATACGACCATGTGTTCGCCGGTATCAGTCACGTCGATCCGCAAGCCAATCCCGTAGAGGCCCACGCCTGGCAGTGGCTGGACCTGGCCGAGATTCCAGAACGCATTGGCACGGCGCCGGACAGCTTCACCGTGTGGTTTCGCAGGCTGTTCGAAACCCCAGGACTGGCCGGCATACGCGACTGGCAAACACTCGCGCGGAACAACCGGTAGGCACCTCTTCTGCCACCCACAAGGGAATCACTATGCCCCCATAGCGGCTGCGGATAACCGTTCGCCGCGCGCCAGAACATAACGTGAACGTACACAAGGAGATCGCAATGAGCACTCAAGCCGCCACGCAGCCTCTCGAGACCTATGATCCCCGCCTGCCCTACCGGATCATCCAGGGTTCCAGTGTCGACACCTATCAGGAAAAGGTCGTGTACACCTATCGCGACAGCCCCGATGACTGGCGCAAGGCGATTGGCGATTACCTGCTGTTCCAGTTCGGCATCTACGACGATCCGCGCTCGCCGCAACCGATCAGCCTCGACGAGTCGGGGATCCGCTACTTCGAACGGCAACTGAAACTGGCCGGCCTGGAAGAGCCGGACCGCCCGCCGCTCAGGCGCATCCTCGATATCGGCTGCGGCTGGGGTTACATCCTCAAGTATCTGGCCGAGCGTTTTCCTGAATGCCGGCGCCTGGAAGGCGTGAACGTCAGCCATCGCCAGCTCGATTTCTGCGCAAAGTTCCACGCCGAGCAAGGCCTGTCCGAGCGGATCAGCCTTTATCTGTGCAACGCCAAGGACATCGAGCTGCTGCCCGACGCCGACGAACCCTACGACCTGGTAATCATTCGCGGAGTGATCTCGCACTTCCCCGACGCCCTGTATGAAACCACCATGCGCGCACTCTCCAGCCGGGTCCGCGAAGGGGGTAGCGTGATTATCTCGGACAACCTCTACAACACCGATCCCCAGACCTACACCTCCGATATCCCGGATGAAATCGATCGTCTGGCCTGCAAGCACCGCAAGACGCCGCAGTACTTTCTCCAGGTACTGGAGCAGAGCGGTTTCGCCCTCCAGGACATACGCGTGCTGCCCGCCAATATCGATGTCGTGCACTGGCTGATGGACGCCAAGGCCAATATCGAAAACAAGGCGCTGTTTCCCCATGGCGTGACGGGCGCGCTGGAAGAGTTGCGGGTACTGGCAGAAAACTGGTCGGTGGCGCTGCTCAAGAACAAGGTCTCGACCTATAGCGTGATCGTGAAACAGCCGAGTCGCCCGGGAGACTCTCTATGAGTACGTTGACCTTGCCCCCTATAGCTTGCCCCCTGCCCTACAGGATCTATCCGTACAGCGAAAGGCTTGAAGCCAGTACCAGGGAGTGGATGGACAGATGGCAACTCTACAGTGACGAACAGCATCGCCAGCGGCTGAGCAAGATCGGTTGCGGGCGTCTGGCCGCGCTGATGTACCCCAGTGCCGCGACCCCTGAGATCGCACAGATCATGTCGGATTATGTGCTCTGGGCCTTCTCGTTCGACGATGAGTATTGCGACGAAGGCCTGATGAGCCAAAGGCCCGAGCTGTCGATCGCCGCGATGCAGCAGATGCAACGCGCGATCGAGTCGCCCGAGGTCCCTGCCTTTCCTGAAAACCGCTACGCCATGGCCCTGCGCGATATTCGTCGACGGCTGGATCGGTACACCACTGCGCTGCATGTTTCGCGCTTCGTCAATACTCAGCGCGGCTACTTCATGGTCGAGGTCGGGAAGCTGGTCAACCCGCGGCCGAACTTGAGCGAGTGCGTGCTGCTAAGGCTCTGCTCCGGCGGCGGCATGGTTTTCCCGACGTTTGGCCATATGAGCACACTGGTTGAGATCAGTCAGTCCGATGTCGAGGACCGGCGTCTGTGTGCGTTGAGTGAAATGGCCGGGATGATGATCGTCTGGGAAAGCGACTTCTTTTCCTATGCCAAAGAGCTGGAACGCGAACCTGAAGACCGCCAGCACAATATCGTTTCGCTGATTCGCCAACAGCATGGCGTTTCTCATGCCCAGGCCCTGGCTCAAGCCTTCAGCCTGCGGGACAGGACAGCCGGCCTGTACCTGCGTTTGCGGGCATCGGTATTGTCACAGGCCTCGCCCGAGGTCGCCGCCTATATCGAAAGCCTGGACTGTTACTGGCGTGGTGGACTGGAGTGGATCAGCGAGAACCCGCGCTACCGCTATCTCAATGGTGTCGACGGAGCAGCGGCCTATCAGGGTGGCGTACTTACCGAAACGCTGCCGGACGATCGCTTCGGGACGATCGACATCCCCAGCATTGCCTGGTGGTGGCACTACGATCCGGCCCGGCAGTGAATCGCCATCGAAAGGAGTCCACGGCACCTGGGGCTGACTGAAGCAGGCATGGGCTCCAGGAGTATCGTCACCTCATCCACTGCATTGGCGGTGCTGTTGTAGGGTCGAACAGCTTCTCGGAACGCGGATGCACGACTTTCAGCCCTCGCCTGCAATCGCGTCCGAGGGCAGAATGCTCCAACGATGAAGCACCACCTGCTTTATCAAGCGTTGTATAAAGAATCTCATGCGCCAGGTATTACTGATCATCGATGTGCAACCCTCATTCAACCCGCCGGACTGGCTGGTGAACGGCATCAACGCCCTGCTCGGCCAGTTGCCCTCGGTGGCCACCGTCGAGCGTCATGACGAAAGTCGCACGCCCTTCGTCCGCCAGCTCGGCTGGTGCCCCGCCGCCGATGACCACAGCCTGGTCGCCGCCGACCGCGTGTTCATCAAGCACGGCTACGCCCCCACGCCGGACACCATTGCCTACCTGCGCAGCCTGGCCCCGGACCGCGTGCTGGTCTGCGGCATCCAGACCGACACCTGCGTGCTCGCCGCCGGCTTCGCCCTGTTCGACGCCGGCCTGCAACCGACGCTGATCACCGACCTGACCGTAGGCTCGTCACTGGACCGCAGCGGGCAGTTGGGCGTGCGGTTGTGGCAGCACCATTTCAAGCACCTCACGACCAGCGCCGAGCTCGCCTTCCTGTAGCCGCTGACTGAGGTCTGAAGCATTCGTCAGCGCTTCATGCCATCAGGGCAAAGCCCACGAACGAGGTCCTGGCGCGACACTGGCCAGGCATGCAGTTTGAGCTAAGGTTGCTGTTTTCCCTGTCGCCGGATCCGTCATGAACAGCTCGCTCTCTGTCCAGTACATCCAGACCCCGTCCCTGCACATCGCCTACGAACACCACGGCCCCGCCGACGGCGAGCCGGTGATCCTGCTGCATGGTTTTCCCTACGACCCGCGCAGTTACGACGAGATTGCCCCCGAGCTGGCGGTGCGCGGCTATCGGGTGATAGTGCCGTACCTGCGCGGCTACGGCCCGACCCGTTTCGCCGGCCCGGACATCCTGCGTTCCGGGCAACAGGCGGCGCTGGCCCAGGACCTGCTGGACCTGATGGACGCCCTGGAGATCCCCCGGGCCGCCCTCGCCGGTTTCGACTGGGGCGGTCGCGCCGCCTGCATCGTCGCGGCCCTGTGGCCGGAGCGGGTGCGCTGCCTGGTGAGCGCCGACGGCTACAACATCCAGGACATTGCCCGCTCGACCCAGCCGCGACCGCCCGAGACCGAGCACCGGCTCTGGTATCAGTACTACTTCCACACCCAACGCGGGGTCGACGGCCTGACCGCCAACCGTCGCGAACTGTGCGCACTGCTGTGGCGACTGTGGTCGCCGACCTGGGATCGCGGCTGCGAACTCTATGGCCGGAGCGCGCCATCGTTCGACAACCCGGACTTCGTCGAGGTGGTGATCCACTCCTACCGGCATCGCTTCATGTACGCGCCGGGCGACCCGAGCCTGGAACACATCGAGCAGGCCCTGGCGCAACAGCCGCCGATCCGCGTGCCGACCCTCTCGTTGTGCGGCGGCGATGACGGGGTCGGCCCGGCGAGCGAAGAGGACGAAGACATCGGCCTGTTCACTGGCCCTTACCAGCGCCGGGTCTTGCCCGGGGTCGGCCACAACGTGCCGCAGGAAGCGCCGCACGCCACCTTGCAGGCGTTGCTGGAGCTACTGGAAGCCTGACTCCCCCTCCGGCGAAAAGCGCTCCCGATAGGCCTGCGGCGTCACGCCGACGACCCGCAGGAAGCTGCGGCGCAGGGTTTCTTCGCTGCCGAAGCCACACTGCACGGCGATACGCTTGATCGCCACGCCGCTGTCGCCGAGCAGGCGCCGGGCGCTTTCCACGCGGATCTGCTCGATGGCCCGGGCCGGGGTCTGGCCGGTGTCGGCGCGGTAGTGGCGGACAAAGCTGCGTTCGCTCATGCCGGCCCGCTCGGCCAGGGCCGGGATGTTCAGGTCGCGACCGAGGTTTTCGGCGATCCAGGCGTGCAGGTCGTCGAAGCGGCTGCCCTGTTTTTGCAGGGCCAGGGTCGCGCTGAACTGCGACTGGCCGCCCGGGCGCTTGAGGAACACCACCAGTTGCCGGGCCACGTCCAGCGCCATGGCGTGCCCCAGGTCCGCCTCGACCAGGGCCAGGGCCAGGTCGATACCGGCGGTGACGCCGGCCGAGGTCCAGACCGGCCCCTCGTTGATGAAGATCGGATTGGCTTCCACCCGCAGCTGCGGATATTGCCGCGCCAGTTGCTCGCAGCGGGTCCAGTGGGTGACCACCCGGCGCCCGTCGAGCCAGCCGCTGGCGGCCAGCAGGAACGCTCCGGTGCACACCGACGCCACCCGCCGCGCCAGCGCCGCCTGCTGGCGGACCCAGGCCACCAGCGCCGGATCTTCCGCCGCGGCGTACACGCCCCAGCCGCCGGCGATGACCAGGGTGTCGCAAAGCGTGCCCGGCGCCGGCAAGGGCTCGGCCAGCAGCGCCAGCCCGGCCGAGGTGGTCACCGGCCCGTCGCCCGCGGCGATCACATTCACCGCGTAGGGCAGCGGCAGGCCTTTGTGCCGCGCCAGGTCGTTGGCCGAAGCAAACACCTGCAGCGGGCCCGTGACGTCGAGTACCTGGGCGTTGACGAAAGTCAGTACATGAACGGTTCTGGCGGTCTGGGACATGATTGGCGTAAATCGTGGGTAGGTTGGCGTATTCGCCAAAGCCTAGGGCGCTAGAGTCGAACCGTCCAGCCACATAAGAGCGGACACCTTCGAACTTCTCCAGGGAGATACCCCATGACGCTGCAGATCGGTTTCCTGTTGTTCCCCAACGTCCAGCAACTCGACCTGACCGGCCCCTACGATGTGCTCGCGTCGCTGCCGGACGTGCAGGTGCATCTGGTCTGGAAGGCGCGCGGGCCGGTCACCGCCAGCACCGGCCTGGTGCTGCAGGCGACCACCAGCTTCGCCGATTGCCCGCCGCTGGACGTGATCTGCATCCCCGGTGGCGCCGGTGTCGGGCCGTTGATGGAAGACCCGCAGACCCTCGACTTCATCCGCCAGCAGGCGGAGCAGGCGCGTTATGTCACCTCGGTCTGCACCGGCTCCCTGGTGCTTGGCGCCGCCGGGCTGCTGCGGGGCAGGCGCGCCACCACCCATTGGGCCTACCACCATTTGCTGGAGACTCTGGGGGCGATCGCGGTACAGGAACGCGTGGTGCGCGATGGCAACCTGTTGAGCGGTGGCGGGATTACCGCCGGGATCGATTTCGCCCTGACCCTGGCCGGCGAACTGTTCGGCGATGCAACGGCGCAGCGGGTCCAGCTGCAACTGGAATACGCCCCGGCTCCGCCGTTCGCGGCCGGTAGCCCAGAGACAGCGCCCAAAGCGGTGGTGGAACAAGCCCAGCGGCTCGCGGCGAACTCCATCCAGCAGCGCGGCGAGATCGTCGACAGGGTCGTGGCGCAGTGGCAGCAGGCCTGAGACGGCGCTTACAGAAGCTGAAGAAAGATGCGGACCAGGGCAACCTTATCGGCCAGCTGAGCCCTGGCCGCATCTTCGATGAACCGGCGTCAGGCCGGGACTGCTTGCTCACTGGCCTGTCGGAGGTAGTCGATCGCCTGCTGCACGGTCTGCAGACCATCGGCTGCGTCGTCCGGGATCGTGAGGTCGAACTCGGCCTCCAGGGCCGACACCAGTTCCACCCGGGCCAGCGAGTCTGCTCCCAGGTTCTCGACGAACGAGTCCTGGTTGCCGATCTGCGCCAGGTCGACGGCCAGTTCGGTCGCCACCACTCTTTTCACGCGTTGTTCGAGGGTTTCCATATTCATTCCCTTGCAGTTGGATGCGTACCACGAAACAGTGGCCGACCCGCGCCGGCCACCGGGTTCTTGCGCCTTGGCGAGGCGCCTCAGACCACCGTCAGGTGCATGAAGCCGCCGGAGAAGCGCCCGCTTTCCGGGACGAAACACAGCACGCGCTGCCCCTTGTGCAGGCGTCCAGACTCCAGCAGTTCGTGGATCATGATGTAGATCGACGCCGAGCCGGTGTTGCCGCGCTCGGACAGGTTGGTGAACCAGCGCTCCTGGGGAATCGCCAGTTCGGTGTTTTCCAGGCACTCGGCAATCGGCTTGCGAAAGTATTCCGATGACATGTGCGGCAAGAACCAGTCGATGGCCTCGGGCGACAGGTTGCGCTTGATCATCACCTCCTTGAGCGGCTTGCCGAGGGTGTACTTCACCACGTTCTCGTTCAGCAGCCGCACGTCCTGCTTGATCGCGAAGATCGAGCGCGAGGCCCACTCCTCCGGGGTCAGCAGCTTCCAGCCGATCAGGCTGTCGTCCTCGGCCTTTTCCGCGCCGGCGTACATGCAGGTCGGCAATTCGTTGGCGTAGGAGAAGATGTCAATCCAGTCGATGCGCAGCGACAGGCCGCCGGCCCGTGGCTGGTTCTCGAGCAGGAAGGCCCCGGCCCCGTCGGACAGCATCCAGCGCAGGAAATCCTTATCGAAGGCGATTTCCGGGCGGGCTGCCATCTGCGCCACCAGCGCCTCGTTTTCCGCATCGAAATTGCGCGCATGCAGCACCGGCGAAGGCACCTCCGAGGCGGTGGCCACGGCATTGCGGCTGGCCCCCGCAAGCACCGACAGGTAGGCATATTTCAGCGCGGTGAGGCCAGCCAGGCAGATGCCGGCGGTGGACACCACCTCACAAGGCTTGTTGCCCAGTTCGCCATGCACCATCACGCCATGGTTGGGCATCAACTGGTCCGGCATGGTGGTGCCGGTGGACAGGCATTCCATGGCGTCCAGGGTAAAGCCGTCGCCCACCAGGCCCTTGATCGCCTCGGCGGTTATTTGCGCGTTAGTGAAACGGGGAATACCGGTCTGCGGGTCCAGCACATAATAGCGCTGCTTGATTCCGTTATTACGCAGCACTACTTGCCGAGACCGCGAAGGTCGCCCGCCTACATACCCGAGAATGCTCTCCATCGTATCGTTATCCACTGCCTCTCCCGGCATATAAGTGGATGTTTTCGTGATATAGACAAACAATTCACTCATGATGATTTCACCCTTCGGATTCAAGATTTAGTTGCGAACCGGACGGCTGCTCGTAATAACGCTGTAACTTATCGAGCCGCGTCCGGATAAAGGGATGAAGCAAACGGCGTAACACCAGTGAAACAGGCAGGACAGTCAAGATGACCAGTAATAGATAAACGATGAACAGGCACAGCAAGAGTCGCCGTAGCCATTGCCCATACTTGCCGAAACGGCAAATTATTCCCGACCAGAACTTGAAGCCTCTATAGGCCGCCCGCTCGCTGAGTATCAGCCCGGGGTTGACGGTCGCCGCCCCCAGCCCTGCCAGCATCGGCCCTTCGGCTTGCTCTTTATTGGCCTGCAAGGCGGCATTCAATGCCCGCCCGAAACGTGCGGCGCCCTGGACATCCTCGGCGCTGATCCCGGCCTTGGGCAGGCCGAGGAAGGACTCGCGGCTGCCGGTGAACATCCAGCGCGGCGTGGTAATCAGGGTGGCGAAGGTGTTGGCCCGGTCGGTCAGCACCACGTTGTCGAGCAACCGCGCGCCGGCCTCGTGCAGCAGGCGCTTGACCGCCTCCTGGGCCATCAGCCACATGTTGCGGCAGGCGATCACCGTGACCACCGGGCGCCCGGCCAGCAGGCGCTTGCCTTCCGCGCTCTGGAGAAACGCGGTGATCAGCGGCGACGGCGACAGGTACCAGACCTGATACGCCAGGATCACCAGGTCGAAGGGCCCGGGATGATCGGTATGCAGCGGTTCGATGGCCGGCGGGCTGAGCTGCACGGTCTCGGGAAACACGTCGAAAAACCGGCCCACCGGCCAGGGAAACGGATAGGCGACCCGGGGCTTGAGCACCATCTCATGCACCTTGACCTCCCGCGTCGAACGCAGGGGCGAGATCAGGCTTTCGACCACGTCGTTCAACTGACCGCTTTGCGAATAACGAACCACAAGAACATGCTTCATAAGTGCGGGGACCTTTGGCTTTTCAACCACCCAGACACGCCAGAGATTCACTTGAATGTGAACTTCAGCATGAAAGGCAGTTTTTATAAGTTGGGCACGACGAGAAAGACGCGCACTGTATTCGTGGCTGTTCGAACTTAAAAAACAAAACATGATGCACGACAAAAACAGCAGCACCCGGAGCAGCGGCCTGGTGACGAACTGAACCCGGAAATCGCCCACCCCGCATGACAAATACTTTCTGCCTGTTTTTGACAGAAAGAACCTGTAGTGGGACAGAACCCGTCTTCTGGTTGAAACTCTATCTGCAATCGGACGCTTGTAAACCTACCAACTCTGGTAGGCCCTTCGCGCTACCCAACGGACGAACTTACATGCTCTTATCGGAACTTTTTTAATCTAAGCAGGGCACATTCAATACTGGCTACTGGCCTTAATCAAAAAGTTTTCCCGCTAATGTCCGGGCAGCTTCTACACTCTGGCCCAGCCTTCCCTCAGGAGCCTTGCCATGCACAAGACTTACACCGGCAGTTGTCATTGCGGTGCAGTGCGCTATGAAGCCGAGATCGACTTGAGCCAGGGCACCCACAAGTGCAATTGCTCGATCTGCAGCAAGACCCGCAACTGGAACGCGATCATCGCCCCCAAGGCCTTTCGCCTGCTCAGTGGCGAACAGGCGCTGAGCGACTATCAGTTCAACACCGGCAATACCCATCATCTGTTCTGCAAGCATTGCGGCGTACGCCCCTTCGGGCGCGGTCATGTGCAGGAGATCGGCGGCGACTATGTCGCGGTGCAAGTGATGACCCTGGATGACATCGACCTGCAGGAACTGCTTGCGGCCCCGGTGCATTACGCCGATGGGCGCCATGACAACTGGGGCAACGTGCCGGAGGAAACCCGCCACCTCTAGCTTTTCCACAGGCGAAAAAAAACCCCGCCGAAGCGGGGTTTTTTCAAGACCATTACGACATCCTGTCGCTGCATCCTTGCACATGGTCGGTCATCCATGACCCTGAGCGCGTCCTGCGCTGCAGTTGGTGGGTGAAGATTAAGCCTGTCGCCCAATCGGCAACAGGCGAGATAGCAACCAGCGCATGTAAGCCTTTCGCCATAGATCGACCTGCCAAAACCCCTAGGCCGCGCCTTCCAGAGCGTGGATGGCCAATTCCGCCACTTGCAGTTGGTGTTCCGCGCTGGGTACGTCGCCGTCCTCCAGGAACCAGGCGGCGGACAGCCCGGTATAGGCCAGCACCCATTGCAGCAGGCGCTTGCGCTCCAGCCCGGCGGCCTGGGCGATGACCTCGACCTGGCGGGTGAAGCGCCGCGGATCGCTGCTGGTCGCCAGGTCCGGGTTACAGATCAGGTTGGCGAAATCGAAACCGCGCTCGCCCATGACCCGCTTGGGATCGATCACCAGCCAGCCGCGTTCCTCGAAATCCAGCACATTGTCGTGATGGATATCGCCGTGCAGCACCACCTGCTCCCGAGGGGTAGCCAGCAGTTCATCGGCCGTGGCCAGGCAGCGCAGGAAAACCCCACCCTCGCGCCGGGCGGCCGGGCGCAGGGCCTTGAACCATTCCTGCAGGCTCAACAGCGGCGGCAAGGGCGTCGCGCGTGGCGCATGCAGGCGTGCCAGGCTGGCGCAGACGACCCGGCTGACCTCGTCGTCTTCGCCGGCCAGGGCCATCTGCATCAGCGAGCGCCGGCCCATGGCCCGCTCCATCAACAAACCATCGCCATGGTGCGCGTAGACCCGGGCGGCACCCTCCCCGGCCCACCAGACCATCAGGCGGTTACCGTATTTTTCCTCGTCGTCGAGGGCGATCTTCAGCATCGCCGGCGCATCGTCCAGGCGCACCGGCAACAAGTGGCTGCCAGGGGTGACGATGGGCGCGCCATCGACCTGCAGGTTCCAGCGTTTCAGGTAAAACTCGAACATCCGTGACTCTTTCCGTTATGACTCGACAAAGGCCTGCAATTGACCCAGGGCATGATCCCATTGCTGGCTGATCACCTCCAGCGAGCGCCGAGCCTCGGCCAGCCGGTCCGGCTCGAAGGCCCACAGGCGCTCGCGCCCCAGCTTGGCGTCGCGCACCAGCCCGGCCTGCGCCAGCACCTGCAAATGCTTGGTCACCGCCTGGCGGCTGATGTCGGTGCCGAGGGTCAACTGGCTGATCGACAGGGCGCCACCGCCACACAGAATGGCGACGAGCCGCAGGCGGGTCTCGTCGCCCAGTGCCGCGAAGATCATGGCCGAGCCGTCCAGCGATGCCGCCACTGGCAGCAGGGATGTGGAAGGGGTATCAGGGGCCAAGGTAGGTCTCGATATTGTTCATCTGCTCGTCCCAGCCGCGGCTGTTCATGCGAAACGCCTTGAGCCGTCGTTCGGGTGGAATGCCATCGAACCCCGACTCGACCACCCGCAGCAAGGTGCCGCCGTCCAGGTCTTCGAGCTCGAATTGCACCAGGGTGCTGGGCTCGGCGCAATAGTCGACTCCAGGCTCCACCGCGTACGGGTGCCAGCTGAAGGCGAACAGATGTTCGGGCTCCAGCCGCTCCACCAGCACATCCCAGACAAGGTGTTCATACCCGGGATAGGTAATCTGCCCCCGGGTGCGTTGCCCGACGACAAAACGCTGGCCCGCGAGCGCCACGCCGAACCAGCTGCCGAACGCCTCGGCATTCGCCAGCGCGGCCCAGACACGAGAACGGGTTGCCTTGAGCAGGATCTTTCTTTCGATGCGATCTGATGAGTTCATGGGTCACCTCCAGTGATCACACCCTAGACGCTTTCGTGAAAAACGCAACCTTATAGTTGCGTATTTTTTTACCGCCCGGCCAAGCACGGATTGAAATCCCTCGCCCTGCCGCCGAAAAACAGGGCTAAGCTCGCCACTCGCCAATGGCTACCTCGCCGCTGCCCAACGCGGTAGTGAGAACAGCGGACAACAGAAATGGAATGCCTCCGATGACCCAGACATCCCCCGCAATCACCCTGGAAAAACTGCGCCGGGCGATCAGGCTGATCGACGAGCCGCTGATCGAACTGACACCTCAGTCGCTGACCTACCTGCGCTCCTACCCCGCCCTGCTGGCCGCCTCCAGGACCCTGGCCGGTTCCCACAACAGTGGCGACCTGCTGCTGCAGCTATCGGCAATGTGCTACGGCTGGATGCCCAGGGTGGCCCGGGTGAATGCCAGACATGTCGATAAAGCCTCGGCCGCCCTCGCCTGTGCCCTGGAGTCAGACGTCCTGATCGACACGGCGCAGATGCAGGATCTGGCCAACAGCCTGCACTCGGTAGTGGGCACCTCCAAGCTCCTGCACTTTCTGCGCCCGCAGCTCTACCCGATCTGGGATTCGAAGGTCGCGCGAGTCTGGGCAACGAGCGATGCCACGACCAACATGAGCAAGGTTGAAAACTACCGTTCCTACATCGAGGACATCAGAACCCTGATCGCGTCTGCCGATTTCGCCGCGTTTCATGACGACTTCAACCAGGCATACGGCCGGCGCCTCGACAGGCTGAAGATCGCGCCCTATAGCCTGTCACCGGTCCGCGCGGTCGAGGCCGCGGCCTTCGAGTTGTCCGGCGGCGATTATGACGACGATTGACCGGCGGCCCTTGCCGCGCGGCGCCAACATCGAGCGATGCCCATTGTCGGCGTGTCCCCCTTCACTGTGAGAGTCCCTATGAACCCACGTATTTTCCTGGCCCTGGCGCCGCTGCTGCTCACCCCGCTGGCCCAGGCCGCCGACTGTGCCAACGCCAGCACCCAGGCCGCCATGAACCAGTGCGCCGCCGAGCAGCACCAGGTGGCGGACAAGGAACTGAATACGCTCTACCAGCGCATCACCCAGCGCCTGAAGGACAACCCGGACGGCAAGAAGCTGCTGGTCGGCGCCCAGCGCGCCTGGGTGGCTTTTCGGGATGCGGAATGCGGGTTCGCCGCCTCCGGGGTGGCCGGTGGCAGCGTCTACCCGTTGATCTACAGCAACTGCACCACCGACCTGACCAAGGCCCGGGTCGAGGCGTTCAAGACCTACCTCAAGTGCCAGGAAGGCGACCTCGGCTGCCCGGTGCCGGGGAATTGAATCGGCGGCGATCTTCAGATTTTTCGCGAGCAAGCTCGCTCCTACAGGGCGTCGCCGTTCCTGTAGGAGCGAGCTTGCTCGCGATGGCTAGCGCTCGAACACCTGGGCCGTGGTGATCGCCATGTCCCCGCCCGGCAGCTTGATGCTGCCGATCTGCTTCAGGCTGTCGGCATCGAAGATCGCCACGTCGTTGAAGGTCCCGGCCAGGTAGATCTTGCTGCCCGCCTTGTTGAACGAAATGCAGTAGTAGGAATGGTCCAGGGTGGCGGCCTGGAGCAGTTTTTTCTGCCGGATATCGTACTTGGCCAGGCGGTTGAGCACACCGAACATCAGGTTCGGGTCCTTCGGCGAGCGCATGCCGCTGAAGTAGATTTCCGTCAGCGGACCGAAGTCGGTGGTTTCGCTCTTGCCGGTTTTCAAGTCGATGCTGAACAGGCCGTACAGGTACTCGGCGCTGGCCGGGTCCTGTTTCTGGTCCTTGAACTTGGCGGCGGTGTAGAGCAGCGAGAAATCATGGCGCCAGGTCTGCTGGTTCCACACGTAGAGCACGTCCGGCGCGCTGTAGTTCGGGCGTTTCCAGTGGCGGCTGGGGATCAGTACATCGAACTTGCCGGTCTTGACGTCAACCTTGTACACATCCGCCCCGGCCACATAGAGCGAGCCGTCGTCACCGCTCTGCATGATGGTCAGCTGCCGTGGCGCCGGGAAGCTGCGCACCGGCTTGGCCTTGAGCCCGTCGTCGGTGGCATACACATCCAGCCGCGGCGGCTTGACCTCATAACGGTCGTTGAGCATCAGCGTCGGGTTGGCCACGGTGTACAGCTCCTTGCCGTCGTGGCTGACGGTGAAGGCGAACATCGAGCGCGCCTTCTCCCCCGGCTGCTGGGTGATGCTGGCGTGGAACACCTGCTTGCAGCTGTCCAGCTCGACGCCATAGACATCGGCGTAGTGGTTGTTCAGCACGTAGGCGACCTTGCGGTCCGGCGCCAGCTGCACGGTGCCGGGGCCGAAGGCGTCGGGCATCTTGCAGGTCTTGTACAGCGTGTCGCTGGCCAGGTCGATCACGTGCAGGTTGTTCGGATAGTTGGTGGTGACCATGTATTCATGGCCGGCGTTGAGGGCCTTGTCACTGTTGTCATCGGCCAGGACGCTGAGGGAACAGGCCCCCAGGACGGCGGAAGCGGCCAGGCCGCAGGCATTGATCAAGCGCATGCTGGAATCCTTCTACTGACCGATTACTTGTCTTTAGGGAACACGGTGCCGAGGTTGCGCCAGTTCTCGTTGGAGGCCTGGGCATCCTTGTTCCAGTCGGGGTAGGTGCTCATCATGTCCGGCACCTGGGCCGGCCACCAGCAAGGGTCGGAGCAACCGTAGAGGTCGGCCTCCATCGGCTGGCACAAGGACGACACGCCACCGAAGGCATCGATTTCCCAGCCCGGGTCGGTGGTCGAGGCACAACCGGCCACCGAACTCATGGCGACCACCTCTTCGATACGGTTCTCGTCGGCGGCCTGTTCCAGTTTCTGGGCTTTGTTATTGATCGGCTTGAGATGTTTCATGTCAGTGGGCCTTGCGCGGAGTGATGTAACTGCTGATGAACGCAGGGTTGCGGGCCATGATCCGGCTGTAGACCTCGATGCCGAAATCCACCCAGTCACGCATCAGTTCGCAATAGTGATAGGTCGGGTGCGCCGGGTCGCCGTAGCGGGCGTAGCTCTCGTGGTAGCAGCCGCCGGAACACAGGTTGCGGATGCGGCAGCTGTCGCAGCCGGTGTTGCTGCGGTCCAGGCGCTGGGACAGGAAGTCGTTGAGCTCCATCTGCTTCACCCCGCCCTCGCGCACGTTGCCGAAGGTCGGCAGCGATGAGCCGGTAAAGCGGTGGCACAGGTTCAGCTCGCCCTTGTGGTCGACCGCCAGCATCTTCAGCCCGGCGCCACAGGGCAGCGCCTTCTTGTGGCCTTCGTGGATATCGGTGATCAGCTGGTGCAGGTTGGAGAAACCGATATTGCGATGCTCCAGGGCCGCCTCCAGGTAGCGCCGGCCCAGGCGCTTCATGCTGGCGAAGACTTCGATCAGTTCTTCGCCTGTGAGGTTGAAGCTGCTGATGTCGCCCGAGGTCACCGGGGCAAACCCGACTTCGGCGAAACCCAGTTCGTTGAACAGGTGATCCCAGATGGTTTCCACATCGGTGACCCCGGTGGTCAGGGTCACCCGCGCGCCGACCGGGCGGCTGTCGTAGCGCGCCAGCAGCATCTGCGCCTTGCGCCGCACCACGTCATAGGTGCCCTGCCCGCCCACGGTGATGCGGTTGCGGTCGTGCACGGTCTTCGGCCCGTCGATGCTCACCGACAAGCCAAAGCGGTGGGCATTCAGGTAGTCCACCGTCTCTTCGGTGAGCAGCGTGGCGTTGGTGGTCATGACGAACTCGACGAACTTGCCCGCCTCGCGAAAACGCTGCTCGCAATAGTCGACCATGTACTCGATCAGCTTGCGATTGCTCAGCGGCTCGCCACCAAAAAACACCACGGTGAAACGCTCCTCGTCGGGGGACTCCTTGAGCAGCATTTCCACCGAGGCGATGGCCGTCTCGACGTCCATCTTCTTGCCCGCCGAGGGCTTGTCCAGGTCTTCCTTGTAGCAGTAGGTGCAACTCAGGTTGCAGCCGGTGTTGACGTTGAGCACCACGGTGTTGATCGCCGTACGCTCGACCCGCTTGACGGTCCATTCCTCAGTCAGTGGCGAGCCGTCGCTGACCAGCTCCAGGGCGATCAGCTCGCGCAGGGTCTCGTTGATTTCCTCGCCGTCGTACTGGCTGGCCAGCCGCTGGATCAGGTCAGTGGAAGAGCAGCCCGGCCCGCGCAGGGCATCGATGATGCTGCCGGTCAAGGCATCGCTGGCGAACAGCGAACTGCTGGGGATATGGAACAACATGCGGTCGGCATCGACCTGCACTTCGTGCAGGTTGCGTTCGACCAGATTCAAGATAGCGCCCATTGCAAACCTCCTGTGCCGGCCCCCTTTTGGCGGGGGCCTGCGGTCATTCCGAAAGGGTGTCGTCAATCACGGACCGCGCCTTAGGGGATGGGTGGATTGTTCCAGCGTTGCACGGTGACGATCAGGTGGCCTTCGCCGGTCAGGGATTTCCCAGCGTCGTCGACGGCGGCGATCACCTTGAGGTTGCCGGCGTTGTTGGTGGACATCTTGCGCTGCGGGTTCGGCCCGGCATCGCCCGGAATGAATACACCGCTGTCGGCCTGCATCTGGCCTGCGAACTTGACGTCCTCGTCTTCCCTGGCGCGCTCGTCGAAGGGCTCGACCTTCCACTGCGCCGGGAACACGCCGATGCGATACGGCTTGCCATCGGCGCCCTTGCCCCAGGCTTCGGCATCGAAGCGGCCCTGGACTTTCGGCGTCGAGCCACCGCCCTCGCCGATCCGCGCCACCGAGAACTCCGGCACCACCTTGACTTCGGAGATGCTGCTGTAGACCGACAGCGTCGGGCCTTTCAGCGTGCCGACGGTGACATTGCGCAGGCCCGGTTGGGCATTGGCGGCCGCCTTGAGCCTGACCTTGATCCGCTCCGCGCTCTGCTCGATGACCTCGACCACTTCCACGCCTTTGCCAAAGCCCGGCTTGCCGGTGAGGCCGCTACCGATCAGGGTGACTTCAGCTTCTGCGCCGGCCTTCAGATAACCCGGCTGCACCGCCAGCAAACGGCTGCTGCCCTGCTTGGCGGCGATAAAGTCCAGGCCGCGCTCGTCGTGCTCGGCCTCGAACATCCGGCCCTGCAATGCATTGCCTTTGGCAGCGAACACTTGGCGCAGGGTCACGCCGTCGATGCTGACATTGCCGCGCCATTCGTAGCCGCTGTAGAGGATCGCGCTGCCTTCGCCGTTGAACGGGCTACCGTCGGCGTACTGGCCCTTGATGCCGACCTTGAAGGTGTCGTTGCCATCGGCAGCGACGCTCATCACCCCGGCCAGTTCGCCCTTGCCCGGCAGATGGCCGCTGAAGCTCCAGTCGCCCACCAGGGTCTCGGCCTTGGGCGCGCTAGCCAGCCATTTGGCCCAGGCCGGGTTGTCCAGCGGATAACGCTTGGCCAGCAGCGGCACCATCTCCTTGCGCGCCAGGTCGAACCAGTCGCGGTCGCGGGACAGCGCCTGGTATTCCAGGGACGGCCATTGGCCGAGGTGGAAGTTCACCAGGCGTTCCCACTCCTGGGCCGGACGCCGTTGCAGGGCGACCCGCGCGCCGGAGTGGCAGCGGCCGCACATCTGGCTGGTCTGTTCGTCGAACTTCTCCACCGTGTTCAGGCGCCGCTCCAGGGCGTAGCGCACGCCGTCGGTTTCGCTCGGCGCCAGGCCCTGGGTGTCGGCCAGGTATTTGACCAGGGTGCGGCGATCGTCGTCGCTGATCTGCAGGCCATGCATGACCTGCATGCGGGCGATGCTCATCAACCAGCCTTCCGGGGTCTTGCGCTGGTGGCTGATGCGACTCAAGCCGCCCGCCGTTTCCGGGGTATGGCAGCCCTGGCAGGTCTCCTTGAGGATGGCCTGGGCATCACGCGCCGCAAGGCTGGGAGGGGAGTGCAAGGCGGCGCAGACCGCCAGCGCCAGCAGGCCGCTGGACGTGCCTGCTCGGAGTGTTCTCTTGATCAAGGTCGGACCTCCACGGAGCTTTTTATTAGCGAGCTTTATTATTGTTGTGCGTCGTTTTTATGGTTTCTGCCATGCCCGGTGGCGCCGGGCACGGAGGCAAGAGAAACGGCTGGGTTGAGCAATACACGGAGCGTGCCAGCTTACAAATGATGTTTTTTATCAAGGACTTGCTGAAACACCAGGACGCATCCCCCAGGCAACCGCCTACCAGCCGCGTTTAATTTCGCGACAACTGTTCCACTCTGAGACATACACGGCGATGAGGGAACCAATCAGCCATCGCAGCGATGGCGCCAGCACGTTTCAGAATCGTCCTAAAGCCTTGCCTTGGTGCGCCTGAATAAGCTCGCGAAGCTCTACAACGAGCCATAGCCCCACGGATCAGTCAACACACAAGGATGATGTCCCCCCATGCTTTCTTCCGCTCGCCTGGGCGACAAACATGTCTGCCCTCTTCCCGGTCACGGCACCACCCCGATTGCTTCCGCTTCCGGAGATATAAACATCAACTCCATGGGTGCGGCCCGAGTCGGCGACATGTGCGGCTGTGGTGCGGTCATTACCACAGGGTTTCCCTCAATCATCCTAAATGGCCGCCCCATGGCCCTCTTAGGAAGCCCTACCACTCACGGCGGGACAATCATCACGGGCAGCCCCAATACCTTCGGTGGCTTTGTCATGGAGCCTACTCCTGGGGCTGCCATCATCAACTTCGCAGCGCTCGGAGTGTTTCGCTCAGATGGCTCGGTAGACGATGAAAAGATGGCGACCTTGTTGGCTGATCCGAAGCTGACCGAGAAGGCCGCCGCTGCGAATGCTTTGGTTGATCCCAATGCGGCCTCTAAGGCATCTGAAGAGAAGCCTGAACCGAACGATGGGCCTGAAGGGTGTACTCACCCGAACATGATGGAGAAGCTGGCGAGCTACATCGCAGATGAGATGAATAGCAACATCCACCACTCTTCCGTCTTGAAGATGAAAGAGCTGCTCAGCTATGACGTTGCGGAAGAGACTCGCAAGCAAATGGGCCTGCCGTGGTATGCCCAAATCGGAAATACCAGCCCTCAAGCTATCGGCGCTTCAAACGTTGCGGCAGCTATGACCCTTTGGACTGAACGAGTAGGCCAGGGTCGTGATTGGGACCACAAACCGAAGATTCATGCAAAATTTGGCAGGTATCGCCACAGGCAAGGCAAGTACGACTACTTCTACGATATTTGGTCGAACATTCACTACGGCTATGTGGGTATGGCTGGAGGACTCACTGAAGGCGTCCTTTTGGATGGTGCTGGGATCGAGCAGATTGTTTCAGATCAATTACGACGGTGGGGAGAACAGATATTCGTCGCCAAAGAAGATCAGAGGCTCAAAGGACCTCATGCCACAGAAGGCGTAGAAGGGATGCGCGCATGGGATGACGTCCCTGATCGAATTTCGATTAGTATCGGCATGAAACTCTACAACAAGTATCCAAATGGGGGCATCACGGCACATACAATCATGGCCGAAGTGCTTGCAGTCACACCGGAAGAATGGGGGGATGGCGCCAGTGTCCATGTATGCGAGAAATATTAAAACCCGACATGTTATTGGGGCACTCATTGTTTTCCCATTGTTGTTCTGGTACGTGGCGACCCCCGTCGTACGTGTCCATTACTCCAAAGAAGGTACAGACGAACTTCGGCTAATCTGGAACACGCAGCACAACATCCATAAAGAAGGAATGCTTCCGGGGCAAGCCACATATGATACTGGGCATATTTTTCCCAATGAGAAGTTCTTCATGAACTTCGATTGGTGGAATGAAAATAGTCTGCGGAGATGCATAAACATCACGCCAAAATGGGGGAGCGCAATAGACATTTACCTTGATGGCAAAGGCCGCATCGACACAGCTAAAACCGGCCCTGACGTTATTGCTCGCTTAAAACGATGTGAGGGTGATGCTGATCCTTTCCGCCCTTAAAGTTCTCTACCAGCACCAATATGAGGTCATCCAACACAACCGCCAAGTAGAATGCAGACGACATCCCCAAGGCCTTTACAACTGGTGACGGAGCATCACGACAATGAAGTGGCCCAAGCGACGCCTCGAACTTCGCGATTTCGGCATGGCCCTGTACCTGCTCAGCCTTGCACTACCAGCGGTGTATCAAGAAGATGATAACTGGCTGCATGGGACGCTCACCCAAGACACTTTACCTGGATGGTTTGCATTCATATCGGGGTTACTGTCAATGGTCTACGGTTACTCTGCGTGGTTAGCAAACCCCTTATTCATCGCTGCTTACCGGACTCGGAACGTCAAGCGAAGCTTCATCTATGCAGCACTCGCATTACTGGCGGGACTATCGGTGCAATTACAGCTCGTTACTTGGTACGACGAAGACGGCAGGTTCACTGTTACTGGTTATACCTACGGTTACTACGTCTGGTTGCTTTCCTTCTCTTGGATGGTCGGATTGGCTATAACTAATTGGAGAAAAGGTGTCCGTGTCCACATATGTAAATAAGCTGAGCAAAGGACGCATCGACATTGCTAAAACTGGCCCTGACGTTATTGCTCGCTTGAAACAATGTGAGGGTTTTCTTTTTGAAGGACTCGGACAAGGAGCCAGCCAAGGAGGCGCTGATAGCCATAACGGGCATACGCGACTGGTATAAGAACCTGCGCTACCGCTACTCTGCACTGGATGAGAACAGCGATTTAAATTCCCATGAGTTCTATCTGGCCGCACAGCACGCTGGCCGTACATGGGCCGTGGTGGTTGACCAATCAATCAGCTACTACGGCAAATCCAGCTTTAGCGTAACCGCTGAGCCCTACGATCCGAAAACCTACGTGGATTACGCCAAGGCGCTCCAGGCCGCCACCAAGAGCTGTCCTGTTCCACAATAAAGGCATCAGTCTGTCGATTGTGATCTACCAGTCAAGGCTGCGCAGTGTCCGTTATGCAGGGCTTCAAACGATCTGCGTCTGCACCACGCAGCTGCTACGATGCCTGGCTTAACCGCTTCAGCCCCCGGCCCTGACAGGAATCGCGCCATGCTCAATGCCCTGCTTTTCGATCTCGACGGCACCCTGACCGACACTGACCAATTGCACCTGCTGGCGTTGCAGCAGTTGTTGCTGGAGGAAGAGGGCCGGGTGTTCACCCAGGAAGAGTTTGCGGCCCATGTCAGCGGCCAGGCCAATGCCAATATGTGCCGCTACCTGTTTGCGCAGCGCTCGGTGGCCGAGCACGAGGCTTTCGCCGACCGCAAGGAAGTGCGCTTTCGCCAGCTGTCGCCACGACTGACGCCGATGCCGGGCCTGCTGCGCCTGTTGGATTTCGCCCGGGAACGCGGCATCGGCGTCTGCGTGGTGACCAATGCGCCACGGGCCAATGCCGAGCACATGCTCGACGTGCTGGGGCTGGGCGATCGCTTCAACAGCGTGCTGGTGGCCGAGGAATTGCCGCGGGCCAAGCCCGACCCGCTGCCCTATCTCACCGGCCTGGAATGCCTGGGCGCCAGCGCCGAGGCCGGGATAGCCTTCGAGGACTCGATCCCCGGCTTGACCGCCGCGGTCGGGGCCGGGGTCTTCACCGTCGGCCTGGCCACCAGCCAGAGCCCCGAGGTGTTGCTGGCCGCTGGCGCGCATCTGGTGGTCGAGGATTTCAACGACCCGCGATTGTGGGCGGTGATCGAGCGGATGCTCGGCTCGCGCTGAAGCTGCGCCCAACGGTCTGATAGGAAAACTCAGAAATAACCCAAGGCTTTTTCAGTTGTGTCTGATGGTCCGGCGCGCGTTGGCTCTTGAAGATAGCGCCCCGCACGCCTGTCGTATCAAGGACCTTCATGAACGCCCTCACCTCCCTTTCCCTGCTGGCCCTGCTGGGCCTTGCAACCAGCACAGGCCACGCCCAGGAAGACCTCGAACCGGCCCCGCCGGAAGCCACCAGCAGTTGCCTGACCCGGGGCGAAGCCATCAAGAGCAGCCTGGAAAAACTCCTGCCCGATCCTGAGCAGCGCCAACTGGCCGGCCTGCAACGGGCGCTGGAACCGCTCAGCGACTATTGCGACGGCCTGCACTTCGAGCACAACCCGCCCCTGCGCCAGGCCGAATACCAGGTGATATTGCGCCAGATGGAACTCGACGCCGCACAGCGTTATGGCGACCCAAGCATCATCGACAAACGCAAGGCCCGGCTGACCCACGCCCTGCAAGTCCTGCAATACGCCCTTGGCGCCCACGGCAACTGAAGCGGTTTCTTGCCCGACAAGCTTCATCACCGGCTCGCTTCGGCGGGCCCGGGCCTGCTTCAGCGCCAGACTTTCCCAACAGATTCAACGACCTGTGAAATCCACTCGGGAGTATTCAGAATTCCTCGTGAATGGGAATGCAACCAATTGTTATGCAAGGAATTTTCTAATATTTAGCTAAGATTGTTCTGACTCGTGCCGATGGATTTTGTAGGACACAGGGAGCAATCTGGAAATGAGAAACAATCAGCCCGTTACACAACGTGAAGTGGCTTTAGGGTCAAACCAGAAACTCATCTCCACCACCGATGCCCATGGCGTCATCAGCTACTGCAACGATGCCTTCGTCGACATCAGCGGTTTCGACCGCGACGACCTGATCGGCGCTCCACAGAACATTGTCCGCCACCCCGATGTCCCCCCCGCGGTATTTGCCCATATGTGGGCGGCGCTGAAACAGGGCCAGCCGTGGATGGGCATCGTCAAGAACCGCTCGAAAAACGGCGACCATTACTGGGTCAACGCCTACGTCACGCCGATTTTCGAGGGCAGCCGGATCGTCGGCTACGAATCGGTCCGGGTCAAACCCAGCGCCGAACAGATCCGGCGCGCGCAAGGCCTCTACCAGCGTCTCAACCGCAAGCAGCCGGCCATCCCCCGTCGGCATCGCTGGCAACCGGCCCTGCTGGGCTGGGCGCCGTTCCTGGCCACGGGCCTGGCCGGTGGCCTGAGCGGCCTCTGGCTGGCGCAGCCTCTGGCGCTGGCGGTGGCCGCCGGGATCTCCGTGCCCCTGGCGCTGCTGGCGATGCAGCGCCAGAACCATGCCGCCCGGCGCCTGCTGCAACTGGCCGACTCGTCCACCTGCGACCCGTTGATCGCGCAGATGTACAGCGACGCCCACGGCCCCCAGGCATGCCTGGAAACCGCCTTCGTCAGCCAGGATGCGCGGCTGCAAACCTGCCTCACCCGCCTGCAGGACAGCGCCGAACAGCTCAATGCCCTGGCCAGCCGCTCCGATACCCTTGCCAGCGACAGCTCCCGTGGCCTGGACCGCCAGCGGGTGGAAACCGAGCAGGTGTCCGCCGCGGTCAACCAGATGGCCGCCACCACCCAGGAAGTAGCCAGCCATGTGCAGCGCACCGCCGACGCCACGCAGGCCGCCAACCAGTTGACCGGCCGTGGGCGCGAAGTGGCCCGCGATACCCGTGAAGCCATCGAACGCCTGTCCCAGGTGGTCGGCGAAACCGGGCAGAACGTGGCGCAACTGGCCAGGGACAGCGACGAGATCGGCACCGTGGTCGATGTGATCAAAAGCATCGCCGACCAGACCAACCTGCTGGCGCTCAACGCGGCCATCGAAGCGGCCCGCGCCGGTGACATGGGCCGCGGTTTCGCGGTGGTGGCCGACGAGGTGCGCCAGCTGGCCCAGCGCACCGCGCAATCCACCCAGCAGATCCATGAACTGATCACCCAGTTGCAGAGCTCCTCGCAAAACGCCGTGCAGAGCATGGAAAGCGGCCAGCGCCAGGCCGAGGAAGGCGTGGCCCGGGTACTGGAGGCGGACCAGGCGCTGCTGGGCATCAGCGAGGCGGTGGCCAACATCACCGAGATGACCACCCAGATCGCCGCGGCCACCGAGGAGCAGAGCGCGGTCGCCGAGGAAATCAGCCGCAATATCAGCACCATCGCGCAACTGGCCGACCAGACCTCGGAGCAGGCCCATCACTCGGCCGAACTGAGCAAGGAACTGACCCGCACCGCCACCACCCAGTACTCGCTGGTGGAGCGTTTCAACCGCTAGGTTCGATGTGTGTGTACGGGTTTATCGCGAGCAAGCTCGCTCCTACAAGTAATGCGCAAACCCTGTAGGAGCGAGCTTGCTCGCGAAAAACGTCAACGATAACGCGTATTGCCCGGTTTAACGCGGTGTGCTGGAGCTCTTCGTCGGAACGCAGCCCGGAGACAAGCTCGCGCTTACAAAAGGCCTTAACTGATCGGCATTACGCCAATGCGCGGGCTTTTTTATTCTTCAAGGGCCGTCTCAGTCGGCCGCCAGCTGCTGCCGGTATTCCTTCACATAACCGTTGGCCAACTGGTCCTTCTGCTTGTCGTCGAGGATCTTGCCGGCCATCTGGAAGAACTTCTGTTCTTCTTCCTCCAGGTGGTGATGCACCTTGTCCACCAGCTTCTTCGCCGTGGCCAGCCAGGCCGGGCTGGACATCTCGGTGTCGTCCAATGCCTCCATCAGCTCGTCCATCGCGTGGTGCTCGGCAATCGCGTGCCGGCTCAGGTCGACGCCGTTGTCGTGCTCCATCAACGGCAGGTAGAAGAAGCGTTCCTCCGCCGTCTCGTGGGCCTGTACTTCGGCCTTGAGCTGGGCGTAGGCCGTGCTGCGTTCGGGGCTGTCCCCCGAGGTGCGCATCAGTTCGGCAGCGTAGCCGCGCTGGCGTTCATGGCTCTCACGCAGGGCTTCGAATATGTTCACGGGTACATCTCCACGGCAGGCTTGTCTTGACTAGACACTGGCCGTTCGACGGCAGTTCAACCGCAGATAATGGCCGTCCCCCCTCTGTAGGAGCAGCCGGTCGACGCTCGATTGCTCGCGATGACGGACTGGCGTTCGACGCGAAAACCAGAGGGTCCGTGCCGACCTCTCGCCAGCAAGCTGGCTCCTACAGGCGGATGGGGGCCAGGCGTTACTGCTCCTCGGTCTTCTGCTCCTGGCAGTCCTTGAGCAGTTGCTGTTCCTTGGCGGTGTGGTCGGCTTCCAGGAAGCTCAACAGGCCGCTGTCGCCCTGGGTGTGCCAGCGGTAGCTGTTCTGCTCGTCGTCGGCGACATACAGCGCGCCGGAGGCTGCGCGGGCGATATGCATCGGTATCAGCTGGCCCTTGTAATACAGGGTGGCGAACGAGGCGCCGTTATCGATGTTCAGGTACGCCGCCTGCACCTCTACCCCACCCTCGCAGCGGTAGCTGGCCAGGCTGCTCTGGTACGCCGGCAGTTCCGGCTCGGCCGGGGTCGTCGCGGCCTGGGCGAACAACGGCGCCAGCAGCAAGGTGGTTCCCAGAATCGTTGCAATCTTCAATGTACAGCTCCTTGTTCAGTGCACCTTCATGACAGGCCCCTTTACGACGAAGCAGGCCCCCATAAGTTCAGGCCGGGGTGTCTCAAGGCATTCGCAATTTGCGACAGCTTGTATCTGCCGTCCTTCCGTCACCGCAAAGAAACCTTATTAAAATCATTTAGTTAAACACCAGTCAAAACTGGCACAGCGGTTGCGAAAGCCCTCGCCTCACGCATAACAAGAGGTTCTGTCATGGCTATTGCAACCCTGCTCCCCGCCACCACCGCCTTTATCCAGCGCGCCCCACGCATGTTGATCGGCGCCGAATGGGTCGAGGCCGCCGACGGCCAGACCATGCCGCTGCACAACCCGGCCACCGGCGAACAACTGTGCGTGGTGCCGCGGGCCACGGTGGACGATGTCGACCGCGCGGTGCTGGCCGCGCGCCAGGCCTTCGACGATTCGCCCTGGAGCCGCACTCGCCCGCGGGAGCGGCAGAACCTGCTGTGGAAGCTCGCCGACCTGATGCAGCGCGACGCCGAGCTGCTGGCGCAACTGGAATGCCTGAACAATGGCAAGAGCGCCGCGGTGGCCCAGGTCATGGACGTGCAACTGGCCATCGACTTTTTGCGCTACATGGCCGGCTGGGCGACCAAGATCGAAGGCAGCAGCGTCGAGGTCTCCGTGCCGCTGATGCCCGACCAGCAGTTCCACAGTTTCATCCGCCGCGAGGCGGTGGGCGTGGTCGGCGCCATCGTCGCCTGGAACTTCCCGCTGCTGCTGGCCTGCTGGAAGCTCGGCCCGGCCCTGGCCACCGGCTGCACCGTGGTGCTCAAGCCGGCCGACGAAACCCCGCTGACCGCGCTGAAGCTCGCCGAACTGGTGCAGGAAGCCGGCTACCCCGACGGCGTGTTCAACGTGGTCACCGGCACCGGCATCACCGCGGGCTCGGCCCTGACCCACAACCCACGGGTGGACAAGCTGACCTTCACCGGCTCCACCGCGGTGGGCAAGGAAATCGGCAAGATCGCCATGGATTCCATGACCCGGGTCACCCTGGAACTGGGCGGCAAGTCGCCGACCATTGTCATGGCCGATGCCGACCTGGGCAGCGCCGCGGCCGGCGCCGCCAGCGCGATCTTCTTCAACCAGGGCCAGGTTTGCTGCGCCGGCTCCAGGCTGTATGTGCAGCGCAAGCACTTCGACAATGTGGTGGCCGATATCGCCGGCATTGCCAACGCCATGAAACTCGGCAGCGGCCTGGACGCCAGCGTCGACATGGGCCCGCTGATCTCCGCCCGGCAGCAGGAGCGGGTCTGGCGCTATATCGAGATGGGCCGGGACAGCGGCGCCACTATCGCCTGCGGCGGCGAGCGGTTCGGCCCCGGCTATTTCGTCAAGCCGACGGTGATCGTCGACGTCGACCAGCAGCACTCGCTGGTGCAGGAAGAGATCTTCGGCCCGGTGCTGGTGGCCATTCCTTTCGACGACGAAGCCGATGCCCTGCGCATGGCCAACGACAGCCCCTACGGCTTGGGCGCGAGCATCTGGTCCAACGACCTGGCGGCGGTGCACCGGATGATCCCGCGGATCAAGTCCGGCTCGGTCTGGGTCAACTGCCACAGCGCCCTCGACCCGGCGCTGCCGTTCGGTGGCTACAAGATGTCCGGCGTGGGCCGGGAAATGGGTTACGCGGCGATCGAGCATTACACCGAGCTGAAATCGGTGCTGATCAAGCTCTGACGACCCGCGATAGCCCATAGCGCAAGCGCTCCTCAACGGCGGCGCCGGGGTCTGCCCGGCGTCTCCCGACGACTGGTTTAGCGTCGCCGACCCGCTGCCCGGCCCACGCCCCGAACGGCTGCTACGCTCAGCCCGAGCCGGCTCGACAGCTGCCCTGCGAGCCAGGCTCACCCACCTTCAACCCACACCTCATCACCACCGAAAACCCGAGGGAAGCATCATGGGATCAAATGGATATGATCACGACGGGGTCCAATGCGGATGCCACAACCCCATCTGGAACGCTCTGAAGGACACACTCGACCCGGCCAGCCATACCGCCAGCCAGCCACAGGACGCCAATGAGCTGGCCAAGGAACCGGCCGGCGAGTCCATCATCTTTACCAACGGCACCATCTACCCCTTGCGCGACGGCAACATGGACGAACGGGTCGAGGCCCTGGGCATCCACGCCGGCGACGTGGTCGCATCCGGCACCCTGGCCGCCGTCGAAGCCCGCATGAAAACCCTGGGCATCACCTACAAAAAGCAGTCGTTGAACGGCAGGACCCTGTTGCCCGGCCTGATCGAACCCCACGCCCATATCGTGCAGAGCTGTGCCATGGAAGGCTGGCTGAACCTGGGGGCCATCGATACCGACAACCCCGATGAGCACAAGAACCAGCGGCTACGGCCCACCTATGACTGGCTCTGGTTGAAAAGCACCATCCAGGCCAACCTGCCCAAGGACAACTCGACCTGGATCCTCGGCCATCAGGTCGATCCGGCGCTGATGCCCTTCCAGGTCGTACCCCACGGCCTGAACAAACTCATCACCTTCCACTGTGGCCCCGGCGACGACATCGGCAACCTGGACACCATCGACAAGCAGCATCCGATGCTGCTGATCAGCGCGTCCATGCACACCGCCTACCTGAACACCGCGGCCAGCGATGCGGTGTTCAAGAAGACCGGCGTCAGGGCCGACAACGGTGTCCTGCAGGAAGCCCAGGTGCTGGCCGCCATCAAGAGCATTCCCCTCAGGCAACAGCTGGAAATACTCAATATCTTCAAGCACCTCGAAGACTACTTCGACAAGGCGTCGCGCCGCGGGATCACCCTGCTCTACGACGCGATGATGGACCCCCAGTCGAAGCTGGTACTGGGCGCCTACTTCCTGACCCGCCCCAGGAAGCTGCGGATCGGTTACGCCGCCGCCTGCGATGGCACGCCCGAGGCCATCGGCAAGCTGCCGCGCTACCAGCCGGTCAGCCGGGAACAGGCCAAGCGCTTCTACCAGGGCTCGGTCAAGCTGGTGTCGGACGGCTCCAACCAGGGGCTGACGGGCTATCAGGCCACGCGCTACTGCTGCGAGGCGACGCGGCCGGTGGGCAACTTCAACTTCTGCGACCAGGACCACACCCCGGTCACCACACCCGATACCTACAAGACCGTGGTGCGCAATGCCGTCGAAACCGGCTGGCCGCTGATGATCCACGCCAACGGCGACCGGGCCATCGAGTTCACCCTGCAAGCCTACGAGGCGGCCTTGCAGGGCGGCAGCGCCCTGGAAAAACGCCACCGCATCGAGCACTGCTCGCTGCTGACCGCGGGCACCCTGCAGACCATGCAGCGCCTGGGCCTGTCGCCAAGCTTCCTGATCGGTCATGTCGGCTACTGGGGCTACGCCTTCAAACAGGCGATCTTCGAAGGCAAGGCCGAACAGATGCTCGACCTGTGCCAGTCGGCCCTGGACCACAACCTGAGAATGACCCTGCACAGCGACTGTTCGGTAACGCCGTTGGGGCCGCTGCGCTCCATGGAGCAGGCGGTGACCCGCAAGATGGAAGGCATTCGCGATGCCCAGGGGCGGTTCGTCCATGACCCAAGGCTGCAACCGATCCTCAATGAAGCCGAGTGCCTGACGCGCAAGCAGGCCCTGAAAGCCATCACCTATGACGCGGCCTGGCAGTGCCACGCCGAAGGCTGGACCGGGTCCCTGCAGGACGGTTATTTCGCGGACCTGGTGATTCTCGAGCAGGATCCCCTCGACGAGAAAGTGCCGGCCACCAGCATCAGGGACATCAAGGTCTGTGAAACCTGGAAAGGCGGCCACCGGGTGTACGTCAATCCCGATAGCTGACCGTCAGCTGTCGCAAGCCGGGCGGCGGGGTTTGGATGGCCGCTGCGCGGATCGCGGGCAAGCCTCGCTCCTACAAGGGCGTCTCATCTTCTGTAGGAGCGAGCTTGCTCGCGATCAATCGTCCAGGCGCCCACGCATCCGGCGATCGATCGCGGGTGCCTTTGCGGCGGCTGCGCCGCCGATCGCAGCCTGCGGCAGCGGCTACAAAAGCCGCCACCGTCGCATCAGGGCTGGTATCCCTGCCCCAGCAACCAGCCGCGCACGGCCTTGTCCTGCTCCGCGCTCAGACCCGCCAGCAGCTGTTGCGCCGGTTCGTTGGGCAAGCGGCGCAACAACGGTGCCAGCTCCACCCCTTGCACATGCCAGATGCCCAGCGGCTGGTCCGGGGTGATCACCACCTCGGCTTCGTCCACCAGGCCGTCGCGCAATACCGGGGCGCGCTCGATACGCAGGGCGGAAAAGTCCGCGACGCGATGCGCCGGCTCGCGGTCCGGCCATTGCCGGCGCGCCTGCCAGAACGGCTGTTCGGCCCAACTCTGCTCGTCGGTGTAGAAATCGCGGCCGATGCGGGCAAAACGCAGGAACAATTGCTCCACCCGGCGGGCATGGAAGCGCTGCGCCAGGGCCGCCCGTTCGGGCCGTTGCAGCAGCGTGTTGATCACCGCCGGCGCCTGCAACGCCGAGGACAGCGACTGGAAGATACCGTTGCCCGACAGCGGGTCCACGGCCATGGCCGCATCGCCCACGCGAATCCAGTTGGCGCCACACACCTGCGGGCAGAGGATCGCCGTGCTGCTGCGCGCGTGCAGCTGCACATCAAGCTCCGGCCCTGCTCCGAAAAACGCCCGCGCCAGGGCCGAAGCCTGTCGTCGCTGGCGGCAGTAATCCAGCAACTGCGCCTTGCCCGGCAGCGCGGCGCTGGCCACGTCCACCGTCAGTTGCCAGTAACACTGGCCGTCGGCCTGGCGCGCCATCCAGGCCCAGCCGTCTTCCAGGCTGTGCACGGCGCTGGCGGTGCTGCCCGGCGCGCCCTGCCAACGGTTGAGCAGGCTGAGCGTTTCCGGGCCCCGCAGGCCTTTGCCCAGTTCTTTACTCAATGCAGGCGCCTGGCGCCCACGGGCCTCCACCAGAAAGTCCGCGAAACGCTCGGCCTGCCCCTCGATCCGCAGCCGATGCCCGCTCGCCGTCGACTGCACCTCCAGCACCCGCCCCTCGATCAGCTCGACCCCAGCCTCGCGCAAATCCTCGCGCAGGCCGCGATCGAAACGCGGGCGATCCAGCAGGTATTCGACATTCTGCCCATGGCTCTGGCCGTTCCACGCCACCTGACGCTGGGACGCCTGCAACGCCGCCTCCAGCCCACGCCCCAGGCCGGCGCCACGCAGGGCTTCGAGCACCCGCAGCGACACCCCTTCGAGCGCCGGGAAACGCCGCCACTCACTGACCAGCGCCACCTCATAGCCCAGGCGGCGCAAGCCCAGGGCCACCGCCGCACCCGCCGGGCCGGCGCCGAGCACCAGGATCGGCCTCATGTCCAGCCGCGCCGTTCGGGGCCGTGATAGCGGGCGTGGGTCCGCAGCCACTGGACCACCTGCGGGTTGTTCGCGTCGCGGTGTTCGCCGAGATAACAGGCGATATGCCCGCTCAATGCCGCGCAGCCCAGGCTGGCGCCGGACTGGCCGGGGTGGCTGCCCTGCACACAGGCGGCGAAGTCGGCCTGCTGGCTGTCGAGCCACGACCATTCGCCGGGGGTGCAACGGGCATCGCCGGTGACCCGCAGCACCCCCGGGTAACGGGCCGGGTACACCCCCTCGCCCTGGGCCGGCGTCGAGGCGCACAACAGCACGCCACGGGCCAGGGCGGCCGCGCAGGCTTCGCGCAACAGGCGGCGGTCCTGGCGCAGCCCCAGGCTGAGGTTGACCAGCCGCACCTGCTGACTCACCAGCCAGTCCAGGGCGCTGGCGATCTGCAGCGCACTGGTCACCCCGCGCTGGTCGAACACCTGGGCCACACAGAAACGCGCCTGGGGCGCCCGCGCGCTGATCGCCTCGATGATCGCGCTGCCGTGGCCGAGGGGGTCTTCGCGCAAGTCGCCCTCACCGACCCCGTCTTCCACCAGGTAGAAGCGCCGCCCGGCCACCACCTGCGGGCGTTGCACGGCCGTATGCCCGCTGTCGACCACGCCGATCCGCAGCTCAGGCTTCATGGGGCACCTTCACGGAGTGCAACACGCCGTCCACCAGCTCGAAGCGCAGGTCGGCGTCGGCCAGGGTCGACGGCCGATGGCTGATCAGGATCCGCGTGCGCCCGGCGAATAGCCGGTCGATGGCCTCGATCACTTCACGCTCGGTGCTTTCGTCCACCGCCGAGGTGGCTTCGTCCAGCACCAGGATCAACGGGTCCTGGAGCAGCGCGCGGGCAATCGCGATCCGTTGTTTCTGCCCGCCGGACAGCTGCTGGCCGCGCTCGCCCAACGGGCTGTCCAGGCCTTCGGGCAGCGATTCGATCAGGCTGTCCAGTTGCGCCAGCCGCGCCACCTCGGCCACCGCCGCGCGCGGTGCGTCGGGCACGCTGTAGGCCAGGTTGTCGGCCAGGCTGCCGCGGAACAGCACGATGTCCTGGCTGACCACAGCGATGCGCCGGCGCAGCTCGAACAGGTCGAGCTGGCGCAGGTCGATACCGTCCAGCAGCACCTGCCCGGACTGCGGGTCGTGGTGGCGTTGCAGCAAGTCGATCAGGGTCGACTTGCCGACCCCGGAACCGCCACCCAGGGCCACCTTCAGGCCATAGGGAATGCGCGCCTCTATGCCGCGCAGGGTGCTCGGCCGCCCCGGGTGGCTGAAGTGCAGATCACGAAAAGACAGCTCGCCACCGCTGGGCATCGGCAACGGTTGCGCCGGCGTGGTCACGCTCGGTTGCTCGCCGCGCAGCTCCATGACCCGGCCCAGGCTGACGCTCATGCGCTGGATCGCCACGTACAGCCCCAGCAGGCTCTGCACCGGCCCCACGGCCATGCCCAGATAAGTGGAAAAGGCGATCAGCGCGCCCAACTGCCAGGTGCCCTGCACCACCCAATAGCCGCCGATCAGGAACGCACAGGCGCGCGACAGCGAGGTCAGGGTGCCGGGCACCGCCTGGGTGAAAAACTCACTGACCTGCAGGCGCAGCAACTGGCTCATGTAGCCCTGCCCCAACCGTTCCAGGCGCCGCGCTTCGCGTTGTTGCTGGCCGGCGCTCTGGATGAACTTCATCACCGGCAGGGTCTCGACCATGAACGACGACATGTCCGCCGAACGCTCGCGCAGTTGCCGCACATCGCGCTCGACCTTGCGCCGCATCCAGCGCAGCCAGAGCACGTCCAGCGGAATCAGCAGCAGCGCCAGCAGCGACAGCTGCCAGGACAGGGTCACCAGCAGCGCCAGGGCCACCACCAGGCCGATCACGCTGGACACCGCGGAGAACAGCGAATCGACGGCAAAACGCTGGATCTCCGCGACGTCGCCATCGAGCCGCGACATCAGGTCGCCGATCCGCCGCTGGCCGTAGAAGCCTGGCGACAGGCGCTGCAAATGCCGGTACAGGTCGTCGCGCAGGGCGAACAGGATCCGCCCCGACAGGCGCGTGTGCAGGTAGCGGTTGATGCCCGACAGCGCGGTGCCCAGCAGCCCGGCGAGAATCATCAGCCCAGCGATCCACGCCAGCCTCGGGAAATTGCGCGCCAGCAGGCCGTCGTCGATCAGCAGCTTGGTCAGCCACGGCTGCACCAGCACCAGCAACGAGGCGCAGACCGACAGCGCCAGCAACCCGGCGATGGCCAGGCGCTGCGGGCGGACAAACCCGTACAGCCAGCGCAAGGCGGCTTGCAGGGCCGCGGGGTCGGGGCTGTCCACCAGCCGGCTGAGCAGGCGCGACATCAGCTGCGCAACTGCTTGAGCTTGCGGTACAGGGTCGCGCGGCTGATGCCCAGGGCATCGGCGGCGGCGGAGACATTGCCCTGGTGGCTGTCCAGCGCCTGGCGGATCAGCTCCAGCTGGTTCTCGCGGATGCTGCCGCTGGCCGGGCGTTCGCTGGCGTTGAGATCGTCGAGCATGCTGTCGGGCAGGTGCTCCAGGCCCAGGACCGCGTCGCCCGCCTCGCGCATGGCCAGGGCGGTGCGCAGGACCATCTCCAGCTGGCGAATGTTGCCCGGCCAGTGATAGCCGGCCAGCAACTGGCGCAGGTCCTCGGCCAGGGCCGCGCCGGGGCTGCCGAGCTTGGCCAGCAGCACGTCCAGCAGCGCGTCGAAGTCCTCGCGTTCGCGCAGCGCCGGGAGCATCACGCTGATGCCGTTGACCCGGTAGAACAGGTCCTCGCGAAACTGCTTGTCGGCCACCTGCTGCTTGAGGTCGCGGTGGGTGGCGCAGATCAGCGCCACATCGATGTCCTGCTCTTCGCCGGCGCCCAGCGGCGCCACCTTGCGATCCTGCAGCACCCGCAACAGGCGCGCCTGCAAGGCCAGCGGCATATCGCCGATTTCATCGAGGAACAGGGTGCCGCCATGGGCCTGTTGCAGGCGGCCGATCATGCCGCCACGGCGCGAGCCGGTGAAGGCGCCCTCGCGATAACCGAACAGCTCCGACTCGATCAGGCCCTCGGGAATCGCCGCGCAGTTGACCGCGATAAAGGGCTTGTCGGCGCGACTGCCCGCCATGTGCAGGGCGCGGGCGATGACCTCCTTGCCGGTGCCGGTTTCCCCCAGCAGCAGCACCGGCAAGGCATTGGCCAGGCCCTGGCGGGCCATGCGCAAGGCCCGGGCATAACGGCTGTTGCTGCCGGCGAGGGTGTCGAGTTGCGGGTCGGGCTGCGCCTGGCTGGGGGCGCTTTTCGACGTGCCGCGCGGCACGCTGCTGACATTGATCGAGCGTTGCGGGGCACGCAGGGTCTTGTAGAAAAACTCGCCCTTGGCGGTCTGCAGGCTGCCGATGCCGCCCTGTTGCAAACGGCCGAGCAGTTGCACGCCATCCACGCCAAGAAACTCTTCGCAACGCCGCCCGACCAGTGCCGAACGCTCGGCGCGCAACAACTGGCAGGCCTGAGCGCTGACCGCCAGGATCTGCCCGCCGAGACTGACCGCGAGCAAGCCTTGCCACGGCGATTCGAGATACTGCCGACGACTGTGGAACGCCAGGACAATCTGCTCGGGAAAGCTGTTGTTGAACACCCGGCTCTCGATCTGGCTGACCGCCATGCTCAGCAGCGCAGTGCTGTCGTGGATACGGCCCAGCGGGCCTTCGCGGGTCAGGTCGAGCACACCGAGGATCTCGCCCTGGGGGCAGTGGATGGGCACCGAGGTGCAGGAAAAAGGGCTCAGGCGGTCCAGGTAATGCTCGCCGCAGTCGATCAGGGTGGTGCGCGCTTCCACCAGCGCCGTACCCAGGGCATTGGTGCCACGGGTGGCTTCGCTCCAGCAGGCGCCGAGGGTGATGTCCTGCACACCGCTGCCCTTGAGCCGGTCGGCCCGGCCTTCGACCGCAAGAATGGTGGCGTCGGCATTGGCCAGGATGATCAGGCCGTCCTGGCCCTGGCGCTCGGCCAGGTAGTCGATGGCGGGTATCGCCGCGTCGAGCAGCAGGCGATTGCTCGCCAGCAGCACCTCGAGGCTGGCGCCGGATTCCAGGGTCAACTCCGGCTGGCCATTGAAGTGCACGCCATGGCTGAGGCTGCGCCGCCATGAAGCATCGATTTCCGCACGTAATACGCCATCGGGGACTGCGCCTTCCAGATGGAGTTTTCTGCGGGCCAGCCCGGCTTGGTGCTGCAGCTCGCCGGTTGTTGTTTTTATAAGAGTCATCAAGCGCTCCGAATCGGTCCGCCCGGCACCTCCCCGGTCCATTCCCTTGGGCTGCGAGGGGCACGCAAGCCATGGGCAATGTCTACACCCGGTTCAGAAGGCAGTAAAGGGAAGTTTGGCCCCTGGCCAGCCCTGCCATTGACAGAAGCAAAACCTGCGCCACGGGACAAACCGCGCCAGAACATCTTGACGTTAACGTAAAGCGGATGGCAAGAGCCGTATGGCGTCCGGTTGCCCCTGGTACTCACAGGTCGCCTGGCGGTAAACGGCCCAGTAAATGATCAGTCTGAACAGGGGGAACATAAAGCAGGTAGTGCGGACAGGCTGCAAACTAAGTCCCTTTATATTCTGAAATGACTTATTGCCAATACTTACAAGAAGCCATGGTCATTCTTTAGCGGAGTTATAAAGACAACTTCGCACTATTACCACTCGCACTTATCTTTATAGCCACCCAGTAACACCACCCTTTCCCTGGCCAAGTCAGTTATCCGTCAAACCTGTAACCGCTCAAAACTTCAGGGGCATCTTACTGTTTTAAATAAATAAAAAAATATTATCGGGCACTAGAAAACAATGACTACGCTGATCTTGCTGGATGCGAACGGACAGAACGCGAGTCGACAAGGAGGTCGAAGTCATGCGTCGGAACACTATTGCCCCGCACTTCTACGACCTATCAAGACCGTCAGCTTGCACACTTCAAGCCGCCCAGAAAAATCACCTACGCCCCCCTAAATCAACCTCCCGAAAAGTTGCCATTTCAGGACAGAGCCTGATTGGCGCCCCCTATGAAAGTCCATGGAGATGGAAAGCCGGAATTCAGCGCGGACCTGGACCCCACCAGCATCGAGCATTCCCTGGAGGCCACGCTTCCTGGCAACCATCGCGTTCTCGCCACCGACAGCCTCTATGGCATCGCCTACCAGGACGACTGCGGCGAACCCCGGCAGGTCGGCCTTGCAGTACCACAGCCAGTCCATCAGCCGCCAGGACTGCTGATATGAGCCTTGCCGCTGTCCAGATCGCCCCCTGTATCGGCAGTTGCGGTGAGGCGTCGCGGTCCGATGGCAACCACCACAACCCCAGCCTGCCCTACACGGCCGGCGGGTCCCATTCCGAAGACATTTCTCAAACAGTCACAGGTGCCTGAATGAATACCAATTGGTTGAACGACTTGAACATTTTCTATGACGACAGCAGCAACGAATCCCTGCGCGGCGTGCTGAAGACCGATGTCAGCGGTCACCTGATCGGCACCTACCAAGGGCCGAAGGTTTCCGGCTACACCACGCTCTATGGCCGCCTGGAGACGAAAAATGGCGCGCTGCGCCCGACCTATCTGCTGCCCGCCTTCACCCAGCGGACCCAGAAGGATGTCGACACCACGCCGATCCAGGGCAGCGACGACTTCGTCGCCGTCTGGGCCAGCAACGACCCGGGAGCCTTTCGCATCTTCGTGCGCAAATACAGCGTCAGCGAGCGCCAGGGTATCGGCGCGCCCTACCCGGAAATCCAGATCAGTGGCTCCAACGGGGATTATGTTTGCCCCAGGGTCATCTACAACCCCGCCAACTGCCAGCTCTTCGCCTGCTGGATCGGCGTGACCGAACGCCAATTGCAGGGTATCTGGCTAGACAAGGACACCCTCGAGCCGACCAGTTATCCGGTGATGATCACCACCGCCGTCTATCCGACTCTTTTCAGCCCCAGTGCCGATCTGGACGCTTCCACCTACGAAAATATCGTGCTGATGAACCATGGCGATGGGGTGATCGTCAGCGTCCAGGAAACCCTGAGCAAGATCAACTTCCTGCGGGTGGGCAGACCCAGCTCCGGCACGTCGCCGGTCAAGCTGATGACCAGCTACTCGCAAACCGGCATGGGCAAGTTCCATGCGACCTTCGACACAATGCACAACAACATCATGCTGGTGTATATCGGCACCAGCGCCTACGTCTATGGCGACCGACTCAGGATCTTCGGCAAGGCCGATCAGTATGAGGCTGAGCAGTACCAAAGCGATCAGGACCAGCAAGTCCTCCCCCCCGTTCGACTGAACAACAATGCCTACGCCTCGAGCCAGCCCTATATCAGTGCCATGCCGGCCAGAGGCGGTGTCATTGACTTCCTGGTGACCTGGAGTACCGGCTATACCGGTATCTTTTTCAACCGGTTCGATGACTACTTCAGCCAGTTAGGGACGGAAACCCCGATCAACCCGAACGACAGCGGCAATACCTTTCCCAAAGCCGTCGCCAGCAGCAACCAGATCGCCGTGCTGCTGCAAGCGACCCGCTACAAGGGCAACGCCCTGAGCGCCCAGGGTGTCCTGGCGTATGTGAGCAACTACGACTGAGCAGCGCTGCCTCCTGCCGGCATCCCGGCAGGAGGTGTGCCGCTCATCACCGATAAATAATCGTAAAGGTCGCCGCGCCATTGGCCAGGCCCGGCGTCACGATGGTTTCCGTCTCCCCTCTTTTGAGATGGAACCCGGGAAACGTCACGGTCCCGGAGATCCCCCCAATCAGCAAAAGCTTCCCCCAGGGACCGCCGTGTTTTAACGGAGCGCGGGCCATGATGGCGGAACAGTTTTTCAGATGGTCCAAGAGCTCATCCAGCTTGGTATAAGCCATGTGCAACGCGACACCGATCCAGACAAGTGTGCCGAGAATCACGACACCACCCAGATACCCGAAAGCAATCTCAGGGATACTCATTTGTGGCTCTCGTAAATAACCTCAAACAACACCCAGCTTGACCACCGCCGCAAGGCCCGTCATGACCACTATCAGCGCTAGCGCACTCCACTGCAGCACGACCAACTTGCGCTTAAGCGCCGCAGGAAAACCCAGCAAGTCCTCGGCACTGACCCAGCCACGCTTAAGGTAAAAATGGGGGAAGGTTACAAAACCGGAAATGCTCCCGACCAGAATCAGTTTCCCCCATGGGCCACCGTGCCTGAGCATGGTCAGCATGCTGAGCACAGCACTGTTTTTCAGATGATCCAACATCAAGTCCATCTTGGTGTAGGCCATGTGCAAGCAGATACCAAGCACAATAAATATCCCTGCAAAATCGACGAGTCCGACCACCAGAAATATTTTGTCTGCCGTATTCAGGCTCATTTGACCGCCTCATAAATTTTCTCGGCCATTGCTTCCCCGGCAGAGTTACCAACGACACCAGCCGTAAAAGAAGCACTTCCTACAACCACGACACCACAAGCCAACGAGGCTAAGCCAGCAGTTGGAACACCCAGTGCGACGCACAGTGTTCCGACAATAGGCGTCGTTAAAAAGGCTCCGACGATGGCGCCTCCTCCGACCCCACCGACAAAGTTACCGGTCTCAGTGAATCTGACTTTCTCGCATGCCTCGGTGTTACCCGCTGCACACACATCTTGAACCTTCATGTAGGAAGCTCCACCGCCAAGAGCCGTGCCGATCCAGCCGCCATACTTGACGACTTTAGCCGCCTTGGCCACTCCCTCGATGTGTGTGGCATAACCTGGGATCTGCTCCGCAGCCCCGGCCTTGGTCCAACGGTGAACCAGACTGCGGCTGGAGATCCCCAAGGCACTTTTCAAGTTCGGATGATCGGGGAAGCCAATGCCTTTTCGGGTCATGGAGGTTAGTCGGGTATTGAGCTGTGCCAGCAGTTTTTTACGTTCAGCAAAGAACTCCGGCGACCGCAGGTGGCCGTCTTTCTGGAACGTGCGCTGATGCAACGCTTCGATATCACGCAGCGTGGTTTTGACGTCTTCCAGGTTCTTGGCAAACATCGCTTCACCGATGCCGATAGCCGTCGAACCCTGTGCCAGAAAGTTTTCGATTTCGTCTCGGTGCCTGGCCATGAAGTTCGCTTCTTCCGCGCTGAGCGGTTTGAGTGCGTCATTGGTCTTGGCTACGGCCTCCATCAGCAACCCTTCTTCACGGGTACATTGCAGGTTGCCGGGATCGCTGAGCACGATCATCGAGCCCGCTTTAATGTCGCTCAGGCCGGGGTTCAGCGACTCAAATTTGCTCATCACGGCTGGGTTGCGAGAAGTGAACAGCACCGACTCAAGCTGTTCACGGCTCATGCTTTTAGGCACGACGTAAAAGCCCGGCTCTTGCGGTTGAGGTTTTACGACAGGTTCGGCATCAGGCAACGCGGGCTTGTTGTCTTCTTGCAGGCGATGATCCAGGGAACTCGCCGCCCAGCCCTTTCCGGTGATGTGTGAATACTTGCCGAAGGTGTCGCCGCTCAAAGGGCTGAACGGGTCATTCGAGACCAGCAGCCAATCGCCCCGTTCTACGCTCGCCAGGATTTCGCGCAGATCATCGCTCGATAGATGGCCATGCGAACTGCCGTGGGCATAAAGCAAATCATCCAGCCCGTCGATTCTGTTGCTGTACCGCCCGAGGGCCTGTTGAACTTCGAACCGGGCAAAAAATGGCGACTCGATGCTGTTGAAACCAACTCCTTCATGCTCACGGTCTTGCCGACGAATAAGGCGCAGCCACATACCCCCCCTCCCTGATAAACGACGCGTCCAAGCAAGCCGGTGAGCGTGTTGGCGCTATTGATAAGGCGGGGGGATGGTGCTGGCCGTCATCTGTCGGCTCAAGCGGATAGAGCACTTGAACAGGGTAAAACCGTGTATTTCAGGAGAGTCCTACAAGCGTGCCTGAACTTGTCTGACGCTAGAGCTGGATCAAGGTCTGAGCAGGCGCATTGCTCGCTGGCGGCCCTGTTACGTTCAGTCATTGAGTCGGGGCTTGCGCTCATGAAGGCGCGTCATTACTCTGCGCCGGTCGCTGCCAAATCAGCGACCGGGTGTAGGAGCCCGAGTATCACACCGTGCACGAGCGCCCAGCTTTTTCTGGGTGCTTTTTGCTGCCCTGTGTTTATGGCGGCTGTGCGCGGGCACGCTTCGGCGTGGCCGGGTCGTGTGACCGGTCTCCTACCCCGCGTACAGCTGCCACCCAGCTTGTAGGAGGGTTTGGTGGTAGCCCACTCAACACACGGAGCTACATCAATGAACGGATATATCCCGCTTCACAGCACTGCCACCGAGCATCCTGTCCTGCTGATCGATTCCAGCGCCTCGCTGGTGGACTTGCTGGCCTGCGCCGGCCGGCGCGTTCGCGCCATTCACAAACTGATGAACAGCCTGTCTTGCATGACCGCGCGTACCGCGGATGAAAGTGATTTGTTCCAGATCGCCGATATCGCCTCGCTGCTGCTGAGCGATGGCGTGGCCTTGCTGGATGTTGCCCAAGGCAAGGCAATGTAAGGGGGCACAGGCGGATTCGGCTCTAAGCGCTTGAGGCCCCTCCCGACATCCTCTGCGACAGCCTGTTGCAGGCATTAAAAAGCCCCTGGATCTTTTGATTCAGGGGCTTTGGTATGAGGGGCGTTCAGAGGTGGTGCGTATCGTTAATGTTCATCGCGGGCAAGCCTCGCTCCTACACAGGAGATGATGATTCACCCCGACCAAGGTAACCAGTACAGCAGTTCCGATTGGCGTAGTTTTCTGAAGGCGAACAACCTGGTTGCCAGTATGAGCCGCCGAGGAAAACAACCATGACAACGCGGTAGCCGAGAGTTTTTTCCAGCTTCTGAAACGGAAAAGGATCAAGCGAAAAACCTATACCACACGGCAAGAGGCACGTAGTGATGTGTTCGATTACATCGAGTTGCTCTATCCCTCGAAACGCCGTCATGGCTTTAACAATCGGTTGTCACCGATAGAGTTTGAAAAGCGTTATGCAATGAACGTGTAAGGTGTCTAGAAGATCCGGGGCGATTCATACCACATGCCCCACACAAACTCATCATGTCCAGAACTCGCGGTAGATCACTTATCCGCAGGCAGAAAGCCCGGCATTTCTGCCGGGACTCGCATACCGCTCTACGCTCGCCGCTTGATTGCGACCTTTGACCATAGGGTAAAGGCCACTGGTGGTGTCCAGCCTGAGTTTGATACGTGCTCTTGCAGGCACAAGTACCTATTGCCTTCGTAAGTCACGCCATCTTCCTTGTAATACCGATGGTTCAATTTCCATTCGGGATACTCTGGATCCGTTATGTCTCCAGCGGTTCTGACGCTCAGGCTTTGGCTCGGAAGCGACTCTTTTCCCGAAGAGTCCGTTGCCGTGACAAAGTAACTGTACTGAGTGTTCGGCGTCAGGCCTGAGTCTTCCAGACTCAAGGCCGCCGTATGATTTATTAGAGAACCGTTTCGGTACAGCGTATAGGTTTCGATCGGACGAGGACCGGCTGAAGCCCCCCAACTCAAGGTCATGCCGGTTTCCGTCACGTCGCTCGCGGACAGGTTCGCCGGAGCCGTTGGCCGCTCACCAATACCAGGCTCACCGTGAATCAATGGGGCATAGCGATTGTAGAACTCCCAATTGTAGGGAACATTGTCCCTGCTGAGGCCGTCGTCCCAATTGATCGACCAGGTCATCAGTCCTTTGATGGAATGACCGGCGGCATCAAGACGCTTGAACGCATTGACCACCGCAGCAGGATTGATCACATAGCCGTTGTTCGCGGCATCAACGTTGGCCGGCAAGCCGATGACAAACTTGTCCGCGGGAATCGCGATGTAACTCCGCGTACCGGTCACCAGGCTATCCGTCAGATAGAAGAGGAAATCCTCTTTCGCATCATCGTCGTTCTGCCTGATCCAAGTACCTCCCGGACCGGTGTATTCCGGAACCGAAACCCCGTCACCACCCTGGTTGTAGTATTGAGGTGCGATGAAGTCGTAGTAGCCCTCAAGCGCCTGAATGTAACCAACGTACTTGCCACCCACCCTGAGATAGGGAAACTCGGGCGCCATGCTGATGATGAAGTGCTTCCCCTCGCCCTTGTAGTGATCCTTCACCAGTTTCAAGGCCGCCGGCAGTACCGTCTTGTTGTCAGCGAAATCAATGGCGCTTTGCTCGAGGTCGATATCCAGTCCATCAAAACCGTAGACTTCAACCAAGCGAATGATTTCATTCGCTAGTGGCTGCTCATCCCCTATATGCAACTCGATATGAGCATCGGCACCACCCAACGAGATCAACACAGCCCTTCCCTGGCTGTTCAGCACACCCACCTGGCGGCGAAACTCGTCGTCAGAGAGGTTATAGGGCTTAAAGGTAGGAATGCCATGGCCTTTCATAAAAGCCACAGCAACAACGTTGTAGTCCTTGGGTACATCCACTAGATCCAGATTGGCAAACTGCCCACCTTGATAGCCATCACTATGGCCAGCTGGCCAGTTATGCCAGAACCCCATCAGAATTTTTTTATTGGCAATGCTAGGCATCAATGATGCTGAATCATTTACTTTGGACTTCAGCAACGAAAAATCAATCTTAGTCATTGTTCTACTCCTTCAGAACTGGATTAGGAGCCGTACATGGCCCGACTTTAGTTGAAGTTCACATCAAACGCCTGATAGAACGCATTGCCAGTATCCGCAACAATCCACAACAGGACAATGACATGATGACCTTGTTTGCCTGTTGGCAACTTCACTTCATGCTCAGTCTTCGCTTTCAATTCAGCGGCATGCTCGTAGAACGGAACCTGAGTATAAAAGTCATCATGGAAGGACTTTGGCTCAAGTTGAGCACGGCTGATACGCTTTTTAGGGTCCCAACCATCCTTAGTAATAAACCAGCTATAACCCCGAGTCGGGTGAGGCGTGCTATATACCCACTTGACATGAAACATCTGACCCGGGCCGACATTCAACAGAGGCCAGGTAAATGGGCGATTCAGCTTTTGGCTCATTTCCTCGTTAGTGAAGTTAACGCAATCGCGGACATCCGTCTTGCCACCGCTGAGAATATAACCATCAGCCGGTGGCACCAGACTCACATTGTCAGTCTCATAAGGCTTTGGGAATGGGCCTGCAGTCAATGATGGGAAGTTCTTACCACCTTCCATTTCTTCAGCATGCCAACCAAGGATAAGGCCTTCGTCTATAGCAATAGCAGAACGACTAGGGGGGGAAACCACACGACCGTGTTTCAACTGAGGCTTGGATTCTGGCTTGTTCATTACATTCACTCCTTTTCTTTATTTGTCTCTCCCTGAGGAGAATTTCAGGCTAGCGCAAGGCTTTAGATTGTCCACCATAAAAAATAAATACGATTCCAAAAGTCAAAGAACACAAGTCGACAAACGCTCCCAACACCCGCCATTTCGCCACCTCTATCAAAATTAAACCGATGAACTGGATTACAATCGAGTGATCACCTATAACTTTTCGAAATACATACCCACAAAAATATAACTTTAGCTTCTTGAACATCATGGACAGCATAAAAATGTCGACTAAGGTGAGATAGCGCCCCGCCGGTATACACTTAAACCACGATTGGGCAAAAGAAACTTCAGGATACTTGCGCAGAATATGGCGCATATTTTTTTGCAAGGAAGCACACAACCATGATTACGACAAAGAGCACTTCGCAATTTATTACAATAACTGAAGACAACAAGACATTTTCGACCTTACAGAAAGGTTTCAATCTCCGATGGCCACCAAGTTCCGGAACGGGAGCCAAACGAATCTATGTATGCAAAACACCAGAAGAAGTACTGGACGCTGCGAATGAAGCACTGTCGCAAGCCTTTCGGATCACCGCAAGGAGCGGAGCGCATTGCTATGAAGGCTTCGTATCGAACCGGCTGAACAACGAAAACCTGGCCATCGTTGATCTGGGTGAACTTAAAGGCTTTTCTCATGATACTGCCGGCAACATCCAGCCCCTCTATAAACACGACAGTAACAGCCCCACACATTATAAATACGCCGTATTCACAGGCAGCCAGAACTGGGATGGTTATGTGGCGATGTATAAACAGAGCGGCAAGACACTGCCTGGCGGTTCGTGCTACTCCGTAGGGATCGGTGGCCACATTAGCGGCGGTGGATACGGCTTACTGTCTCGCCTTCAGGGGTTGACTGTCGACTGGGTAACAGGTGTGGACATCTTGATTCCGGACCCAGCCAATAGCAGCAAAACCTTGGTCCCTGTTCATGTCAGCCCGAATTCTAACCTTAAAACCCATCGAGAACTTTTCAAGGCCTGCTGCGGGGCTGGCGGCGGAAACTTTGGCATCATCATTCGCTACTACTTCAATGACCTGCCCGAAGCCCCACAAAAAGCGTATTGGACAACACTCTCTTGGGAGTGGTCGGATTTCGATAAAACCAGCTTTAGAAAGTTTCTACGTGGATATCACGACTGGTTCGCCAAAAACGATTCGGACGCCACCTCCAATGTCTTGTCAAAGGCCAACGGTGGCCTTTTCACCCTGCTGAAACTAAATCACATCGACTCCAATCCAAAAATCGTTCTGGCCATCCAATACACCGGCCGCGATGGTATGGTGGGCGATCACGAACGAGATGCACCCTTCAACAGTTTTCTCTCGGCAATAAATAGTTCAGCACCCGGTCACGGCAAACTGTACGACGGCTTCGTATTACCAAACATCGCGCCAAGGCCCCATAGCATGGCGGGCAGTGCTATCACCAAAGCTTCGCCAGGATTGCTTATGGACTGGCTCTATATCACCCAGATGATCAACACATCGGGAAACAACCAAAGAGGAAAATATAAATCCGCCTACCAAGTGGAGAATTTTACCGACGAAGAATGCGATGCGCTTTATAACAACCTCAGCATCCCTTCCAAAGATGGGACATTCAACCAATCGCTTGTCCAGATCGACTCCTATGGTGGAAAAATAAATAGCTCCGGCCAAGGAGACACCGCAGTACCGCAGCGCAAATCCTTATTGAAGTCTCAGTATCAAACCTATTGGACCGACCCTGCTCAAGATAACGTTCAACTCACGTGGATCAACAAAATCTACGAAGACGTCTACGCGAGTCAACCCAACAAGCGGCCTGGCGTCGAGGGACGATATGAAGGGTGCTACATCAATTATCCGGATGTGGACATGCTATTGGTAAATGGCGCACCCAGTGATAGCTGGCTTGAACTTTACTATGGAAATTCGGGTTTGGTAGAGGAGTTGATTTCCTTGAAGAACCACGTCGACCCTAACAATCTTTTCAGGCACCAGATGTCAATTCCGCTAGCACGAGATAATAAAAGACAATAAGGAACAGCTATTGTCACTGCACGCACTGCCTCGCGGTGCGTGCTTGACGAACACCATGATCCTCTCTCGCTAATTACCGAACGTCTCCCTACCGACACAACTTGGCAGAGCAAGCGTCGATTCGCGAGGTGTTTGTCTCACTGAATAATGGGAGATCCATGGCAAAAGCTCTTCACAAACACGCCACGATCACAATAGCCGTTCATGATCGGCATATTGCAGTCGGTGATCACCACATAGAAACGCTGCTTGCGCCAGGCGCGCAAGCCATGGGCGCCGTCCTGGGACTCGACCATCTCGTAGCCCAGGTAGCCCAGCTGCTTGGACAGCAGCAGGCGGTTGGGTTGATTTCCAGGGGGTGAACATCGGGACAAGCAAATGTGAAGGGCACACTCAAGTGCCCTTCCTCTTGTTTAATGCTAATACGGCTATGCCATCTTCGAAGCGAGTGGATAAACCAACCAGGACTCTCCATCGATCTCTTGCCAGGATGCACCTTTGGCCATCAATACATTCGCCAGCCGCTCACGAACCTGATTGATTTCCGAGTTGGCAATACTATTGATGAATCGTCCTCGCACCGAATAAAGCTCTTTGACATAGCGCTCGATCCGGTGGATCAAAAAGATGAACTGGGAAACCGCTCCGCTCGTTCCCTTGGCCCCTTCGATGGCGGTGAAGCTGCACACCGTCAAGGTATTGTCTTCAAACCGGTAGACCAGTTCGAAATCTCCCAAGTGAACCTGCCACCCCACGACAAAATCGCTTTTTTCAAAATAGGCGACTTCTGGCTGCAACCCTTGCAGCTTGAGAAATAGCGTGACCGGATCAATGGATTGGAGAGCAGGCATCTCACTTCGTCCTCATCTGCACGGCATTGGCCATCCGCTCATAGAGGCCGACCAGTTCACGGGTTGCATCGCGTAATTGTCGGGACGCCTCGGCGGCACGATCGGCGGTGGCCGCCACGTTTTTCGCGAAGTTTTCCGCGGCGTTGGCTTGGAACTCTCCGAGTAATTGAGCTTGTTGCGCGTCACGACTGACACCTGCCGCCGCAACGCCGCCAAGTCCCTCGGTAGCTTTGCCCAGTCCAGTGGTTGCCGACGACGCCAGCTGGCTTCCGGTCAAGGAACCACCAAAACTCACGACGCCAGACACAATTTGCCCGATCGCACCTGTCATCGCCGCCTTGAAAGTCGATTCAATCGCGTCCTGTTTGGTTTCCAGCGCCTTGAGTTGTTTGTCGAAGGCATTCTTCTGCATGTCATCGTGAAATCCGCGCAAGGTGTCGCGCATCTCGATGTTCATTTTCTTCATCAACATAATGATTTCGTTGATGCGGGTGAATGCGTTGTCCCCTATGTCGACGGTCCGGGTATCCGCTGCATCCTGCACGGGCAAAGAAGCGGCCAACGCTTGAGTATTCACTGTAGTGGTCATCTTTCTTCTCCTGGTATCAAACCATTGCCGAGGCAATCTGCACTTGCACCGCACCGGCTTGTGCGATGGCCTTGCTGCCGTCCTGGACAACTTGGGATTGTCCTTCGATCAGTTCGCCAATCCGCTTCATGGCGGCGTCTTTTTCGTCTTTATAGAAAGTGAAAAGCGACTGCAGCCATTGCTGATCGAGCATCAGTTGGCTGATCTCTTTCTGCAGCCTGGCGCGGTCCACCGCCAGTGCTCCAGAGGTGATCTGGCTGGCGCCGGCCACCGCGCTGCGTGTGACGTTGACTGCGGTATAGGTCGAAGCCTTGAGCGCAACTTGCAGCACTTCGCGATTGATCTCTTTGGTCACGGCCTTGGTCACTTCCTTGGCAGTCATTTCCACGCCTTTGTCGATCGCGCCGTGTCCGACTTTTTTCACCGCGTTGGTCACCAACTGTTCGATGGCCTCCTGGGAAAACTTCTCCAACATCCGGTTTACACCGAGCTGCTGCACGATCTTCTGCGCTGCTTCCTTGCCTGCCGTCTTCGTCGCTTCCATCGCAGCCTTGCCCAGGCTCTGGGCAATTTGAGCGGAAACCTGCGATGCCACTTCCTTGCCGACCATCTTCGCGGTCTGGTCGATTGCGCCTTTGCTCCCAGCCTTGATACCGGCCACCAGGGCCTGTTCGGCACCCTCCTTGAGAACCGTGCCGGCGACTTTCGGAATCACCTTGGTCATCAACATATTGCGCGCGGCGCTGGTGATATCGATCACGGCCCCGGCAATTTCAAAACCCAGTTGGATCTTGCCGGCGACATCGGCGATCGCCTTGTACTTCTCGGCATTGTCGGGATCGATCAGGGCCATGGTGTTGGCTGCCGCCTTGACCACACCGGCGAGCCCCGCCATCAAGTCCATCGCTCCGCCGGCAGCCGTCATGACGTTACCGGTCAGTGCCCCACCGATGATCTTTGCCACCCCGGTGACAATTTCAACGGCAGCGATGACCCAATCGAAGATCACGCCGAAGATGCCTGCCTTCTTGGCTTTCTCCTGCTGTTCGATGGCTTTGTCCATCTGCTCGCGGAAGTCGGCAACCTCTTGCTGACGCACCCTCTCCTGCTTGTCCGTCATGATCGCCAGGGCCTTGGACTTGGCCATGGCGGTACTGCCGAGGATTTCGCTGGACAGGAGTGTCGAGGCCAACATGATCGAGTCCATCGGAATCTTTTCGAGATCCTTGAGGCTGATCGGCGTAGCGCTTTCGTTCTTCAGCGGAACATTCGCAAAGATCCGATCCAGGGCCTTCATTGCCTCAAGCTGCGACACCTGGACTTTCGGTGGCGGCGGCGTATTGACCCGCGAATGCTGCTGGCTGATATCACCGAATACACTCGATGGATCGCGCGAACCACGGGCCCCTGTTCGCGCCTCCGGGGATATGTTCGGGGTGTCCGGGACCAGTATCTGTTCGGTTTGCGGCGCCGCCAGCGGGCGCAGATTCAAGGTGATGCTCATGCCGATACCTCCACCGCACAATGAGCCAGCAACTGCGCGGCACTGTGCTGAATGACCTCATGTTCAGGTTGTTGGTTGCACCATTTGATCGCGGCATTGAAGGCTTTGCGGGCACACTCGATCTGCCCCAGAAGGCTATGGCTGATACCTGCGAAATAGGCGGAACGTGGATCATCCACATTGATCATCCCGGCCCGGCCGAAACTGCTGACCGCCTCTTCATGCAGGCCCAGGCGCTGATTGCACAGCCCCAGCGCCAACCAGCACTCAAAGTTCCAGTGGTCGATGCGCACCAGCAAGGAGTAAACATTGCGCGCGGCGTGCATATCGCCGGTGTGGAACAGCTGCGTCGCGTAGGCATATAGCTTGTCGATATCGCCTTGCGTGATATCAGCCAACATGCGAATCGAGCCACCACGCGCAAAGAAGTGCCGAAGCACTTCGTGGTCGTCCTGACCGGCACTGCAAATAGGTTGTGTCATGAGGACTCCTTGCAATAACAACCAATTTATCTGCCCCCCTCTCCCTGTCGCTGTTACAGGGGGCGGCAAGGCAATTACCCTCCATGGCTGGCCACGACGGAAAACCGGGTGGCCAGCGCGTTATCCAATCAGCGGATAGCCGAGGCGGTACCCTTGGTCATTTCAGCGAGCATGCTTTGCATGCTTTGCGTCAGTTGGTTGGAGGTGCTGTAGTTCTGCATCACTTGCTGCAGCTTCAACTGGCTTTGCTGGTTGAAGTCGGTGGCCCGTCCCGCCACGGTTTCCAACGAAGACTTGACCATCATCAGGTCGCCCTTATCGAGCTTGCCGCCCTTCCCCTCCATGAACTCGTCGATAGTCTTGCCATCGACCAGGATGTTGTTGGCCTTCATGTAGTCAATGACACTTGGCGGCAGCTCACCCTTGCTTTCCGGCTTGTCCAGCTTGGCCATGACCCCTTCCACCAGGTTGGCCTTCTCTTGTGCATCACGAGCGATTTCGGACTTCTTGTTCATCTGTGCGAACAGATCATTACCCGATTGAGTCAACTGCAACATGATGTTTTGCATGGTCTGAAGGCCATTGCTGAACATCGATTGCGAATTCACGATCGACTGCGGGGTTGGCTGCACGGAGCCCAGGGAGTTGACCGGAGTAAATTTATTTACAATAGGATCCATCGTGTTTTCTCCAAAGGATTCAAGCAAAGTTTCGACTGAGTTTTTTCAGCAGGTTGTTTTTTACCGCGGGTACTTCTTTTTCTGACGAGTCTTGTTGAAGAGTGGACAACGCATGCAGTTGCTCTCCAACCTTTTTCAGGCTTGCTTCGGATTTCGCCATTTTCTCGACAAGTCGACGCTGGGAATCATTTCCCTCGCGATTCATATAGTCATTCAACTTGTTCAGCTTCTTCCTGGCGTCTGGATCGACATCCGCACGCCGTTGAAGCTCGGAAACTTCCAACTGCAGCTTTTCCAACTCCTGGGTTTGCCGGCTAAATACCGACTTATTTCTCCCCAGTTCCACCAGCATGGTTTTGAGTTTTTCCACATGGTCCATTCGCCACTCCCTCAGGACAAAACCAGATTAGCCCGCCACCGACACCAATACTTATAAAAGTCGATGACGTTTTACTTTTTTGCCGATTATTTGTTGCCAGGATTATTGCGTACTTGAGGTCAACGAATAGCCGATGCGGTGCCCTTGGTCATTTCAGCCAACATGCTTTGCATGCTTTGTGTCAATTGGTTGGAGGTGCTGAAGTTCTGCATGACTTGTTGCAACTTCAGCTGGCTTTGCTGGTTGAAGTCCGTTGCCCGTCCAGCCACCGATTCGAGGGAGGACTTGACCATCATCAAGTCGCCCTTATCGAAAGCCATGGAGTCTTCAAGCGCCTGGCGAATGCTGTTCATATGCTCCAGGCTGACCTTTTTACCGCTCTGGAAATTGACTTCCGGCAGCCCCCAGACATAGTCGGACGCCTTCTTGCCTTCAACGGTTATGCCGTTCTTGTCCATGTAGGTGATCACTTCCTGCCAGGAGCGGGTTTCCATGCCCTCGGGGCCGGATGCGGCAATCTTGGCCATCAGTGTCTCAAGGCTTGCCTGCGCCCCTGAGCGCTCTCCCATGAACTCATCAATGGTCTTGCCGTCCACCAGAATATTATTGGCGCGCATATAAGCCACCGTACTCTCCGGCAGCGCCAACTTATCCCCTGGCTTTACCAGCCTGGACATAACGGCCTCAACCTGATTAGCCATCTCTTGCGCATCGCGAGCAATTTCGGACTTCTTGTTCATCTGTGCAAACAGGTCGTTACCCGACTGAGTTAGTTGCAACATGATGTTCTGCATGCTCATCAAGCCGTTACTGAACATGGATTGAGGATTGGCAACGGACTGTGGTGTTGGACGCATGCCCTCCAGGGGGCTGTTTGGAGTGGTTGCTGTTACGACCATATTCATATGCGTATTCCCAATGGTATTAATCTCGACCATGGCCAATACATTGGCGACCCATCTACTGAATAATGGTTCGCCGATACATCACCAGGCTTCGTTTATCACCACGAATAGAAAGCCATGAATCCTGAACTTCCTTTCACAGTGACAGCCTGATAATACAACCCACCCATTTCCACTCTTCTGAATTCCCTTCAAACATTCCTTTTTTTACCGAAGCGTCAACGCCTTACATATTTAGTCAATCCCTGATGAATTTGACGTACTCCGGGTCTTATCTTTCAGGTAATCACCTGATGCATATTTTCCAGTACTCGCGTGACCATGGTGCTCACTCAGACAGTGATCCAGGACGGGAGGACCGATGCGGGCAGTACGACTTCTATTCGGAAAGTACGGCGGCAAGGTACATGTCGACGGCACAGTACAACTCATACCGCCAAACTCCGTCGTCGTGGCGAGCAGCGAAGCAGCGCCTTGCAGTACCAACAGCGACCTCCAGTACTTCGACTTCTACCCCGCCGACTTCAAGCACCTGTACGCCGATGTAGTGGACTTGCTCGGTGTCACCCACGGCACCCTGTTCTGGCGGGCGCCCATCCGCATGGTGAAGGCGCAGGATGACGTGATCGGCGTGCTTGAACTGCTGGCCAAGGGAACCCCCGATACATTGCTGCGCTTTGCCTATATCTATTGCCTGGGCGTGGACCGGCGCTATTTCTCTGCCCTGTTGCAACACATCATGACCGGAGACGAGCCGTTCTATGAGTTCATCGAAACCCACGCCCTGAATCAGTGGTCGGTTGCTCGCTATGCACTGGAATTCAACATGCCGCTACGCAAGTTCAATCTGTTGTTCCAGGAAAAATACGGCCTTTCCGCAAAACGCTGGCTCCTGGAGCATCGACTGACCCGCGCCCGTGAATTGCTCCTGTCCACCCCGATGCGGGTACTGGACATCGCCCTTGAATGCGGTTTCTCCAATCACGGGCATTTCACCGAAAGCTTCCGCAAGCGTTATCTGTGCAATCCCACCCAATATCGCCTGCGAGCCCAAGCCACCCTCACTCCAGCCATCAGCCATGCGGGATAACGGATCATGGACATCGAAACCGTCAATAACCAGCTCTCGCAAATGGTCGAAAAGGCCGGCAATGAGGTTCAGTCAAAGCTGACCGCCGCCGACATGAACGACCCGGCGCGGATGCTCCAGGCGCAGTTTGCGATTCAGCAATATTCAACCTTCGTCACGTATCAAAGTGCGGTGATGAAAGCGGTCAAGGACATGCTTTCAGGGATCATTCAAAAAATATGAAGGTCCTTGAGCGCGATGTGTGTCGCATCGTCTGCGAGACCGGCCTGGCGGCGGTCAATCACGGTTTCGTCGAACAGGTCGAAACCATTCGCAGCGCCCTGCCCCACCTGGTGAGCGAACCCGCGGACCTGCGGATTCTGCAAGCGACCTTACTGATCGGCCTGTCACGCAGACATGAAGCGCTGGCGTTGTTGGCCGGCGACGCCTCGGACGAAGCCAACACGCTTCGGCGCTTGATCGAAAGCGCCTCCCAGGACGCGCTAACCATCCCTGCGCAGCCCACCCCACCCCCTCAACTTGCCTGAGACCTCCCCCATGGAAATCGAAGCTGTGCGCATGGCCGCACTTCACGTGCCGAAAGATTCCGCGCCCTCGCCCCCCACGCCGACCGATATTGCCGCGTTCAACCAGGCGTTGTTCGGCCAGGTGGACAGCCCTGCGGAGATATCGGCCCTCAGCCAGTTGCAGAATCAATCCCGTACCCTGAGTAGTGCTGTGGCAACGGCCCGTGAAAGCGTGCTCGACAGTCCGTTGAAAATGCTCTCTGCACAGTCGAACATGTTGCACGCCATCGTCGAAGTCGACCTGATCGCCAAGACCGCCGGATCCCTTGCCCAAGGGGTGAACAAGCTGGTGAGCATGCAATGACCAGAGACTGGTTGCGCCTGGGCTGCATCGGCGTGCTGGTGCTGATGCTCAGCGGCTGCAAGGTCGAGTTGTACAGTGAGTTGTCCGAAGCCGACGCCAACCAGATGCTGGCGCTGTTGCTACTGCGCAATATCGATGCCAGCAAGGAAATCGCCAAGGGTGGACTTGTCACGATCAAGGTCGACAAGACGCAGTTCATCAATGCCGTCGAACTGTTGCGCCAGGAAGGGCTGCCACGTGAAAAGGTAGCGACCCTGGAGGACCTGTTTCCCTCCGGCCAGCTGGTGACTTCACCGGTGCAGGAACACGCGAAGATCCTCTATCTGAAAGAACAGCAGCTGGAAAAAATGCTGCAAGCCATGGATGGCGTGATCAGCGCCCATGTGTCGATTGGCGAAGGGATCAGCCAGAACCCGCGCGAGACCGCAAAGCCTTCGGCCTCGGTCTTCATCAAATACAGCCCCGAGCGCAATTTGCTCAATCGCGAAACCGCGATCAAGAGCCTGATCTTCAACAGCGTGCCCAACCTGCTGACCGAGAACATCAGCATCGTCCTGCAGGCCGCCGATTACCGCTATCAGCCGCTCCCCGAGCAGCCCGGGCCAAACCCTGCGCCGCTCACATGGCTGGAGCGCAATCGTCTGCCGCTCATGCTCCTGCTGGCAGCATTGGCGGTACTGATCCTCGCGATCACGCTTGGCAAATGGCTGCGGTCCAGAAGCCAATGACCCAGGTAACCATCGACCAGAGCGTACAACACTTGCATCAATGGGGCTGGCAACCAGGCGCCTGGATGCATGAAGGCTGGTGGCCCCACCTCGGACTCGCTCCCTGGCGCACGGTCTACCGCAGTCGCCCGGCCTGTCGTCCGAGTATCGACCGCTTGATCCTGCGACACCGCGGCATCACCTGGACGTCGTTGCCCGCCGGCCTCGACGCCAGGCAGCGCGCCATGCTCGCGCTGGAGCCACGCTTGCCCCAACTGGTCATCGCCCTCGGGGTCGTGGCGCTGAACTGTCCCGATCACCTGTTGATCAAGGACCATCGCCAGGCACTTGAGCCCTATCTGGATGAACGACACTGCGACCATCTGCTGGCTTTGCACCGAGGCTGGAGCCACACCGAGCCGGCCCTGCCCGCTGACACTCTGAGCCAGGCGGCCTTGCACGCCGGCACTCGTTGGTGGCTACGCGATGTCGAACAAGCCCCGCTCAATGATCTACTCACCCTGCGCTTGCCGCCGGTTGCCGATGCCCTGCTCGCGGTCCGGGAAAACGCGACCCAGTGGCTGACCAAGCTCGGTCGTTTTTTATGAACCCACTCAACATTCCCTGTATTGCCCTGCATGGCAGTACGCCCCACGCGGTGGTCATTCCTGCCGCAGAACTGGCGCAATATTTCAATGCCACCTCGGTGCTTGCCCATGCCCGCGCAGAAGCCGAAGCGCTGCAACGGCAGGCCCGTGAATGCCTGGCCCAGGCCGAGGAGGAAGCCCAGCAGATGCGCATTCAGGCCCGGGCTCAAGGTATGGCCGAGGCGGCCAGCGAACGTGAGGCTTTGCGCCAACGCCTCATCGAGGAAACCCTGGACTGGCATGTCGCTGAAACCGCTCTGGAAGCCACCCTGGCCCAACACCTCGACACACGGCTACGCGCCCTCGTTGCCCAGGTCCTGGAGGAGTTCATCGGTGAGCAGGATGGCGTCGAGCTGATGGTTCGACGTGTGCGGCAGCGGCTCCTGACGTTTCTTGCCCAGGGCGCTCTGACTGTCCGGGTCTGCGCCGATTGCGAGCAGCACGTCCGACATACCTTTGCCGACTACCCTCAGGTCCGGGTACTCGGCAGCTCTTCGCTGGCGACGACTCAGGCCTTGCTGGAAACGCATCTGTTCACCCTGCGCATCGATCTCGACGCCCACCTTCAATCGCTCCTGTCGCGTTTGCGGCAGGTCCCGCATGAGTCCCCTGCCAATGATTACCAAGACCGACTCCGCCAGCATCAAGCCGACTCCGCTGATTCAGAACCCGGCGCCTCGCCCCCTGCCCGGCGCCACACAAGTCTTCCCAGCGCAATCTGCCCTTGAACTGGCGCGCACCGAATTCGATATGCAGGCCACGGGTCTTGATTTCATGCCCACCGAGGTGTCAGGCGATGCATTGTCCGAAACCCTGGAAAACATGGGGTTTGCCCTTGGCTCCTATAAGCAGGCCACAGGTCGCGGGACAAGTGATGGCAAGTCTGAACGCCCGCGTAGCCGCGCCATGCTCCAGCAACTGGTCAAGCACGTCACGGCAACCGCCTCGGCGCAAATGGAAGACCTGCATAAACACACATTGGCCATTGATGAAGCGTCGGATCTTCTAGGGTGCATGGGTGACAAAGGGCTCGATGCGGGAGAAATGGCCCTGCTGCTGGGATCGCTGCTCGGGCGGAAAAACCTGGGTGGCGCACAGCGTAAACGTCTGGAAGATGCTCTGTGCGCAGTGATGGACGATGACGAATGGACATTGAAGCTCTTCAATCGCCTGGAGTTCGGCAGCACCGGCAAAAACAGCTTTCTCGCCCTCAAGCAGCTCTACCAGCGTGCCACTTCACGTCGTACGCGCCTGGTGCAATGGTTCGAAGAGTTCCGCCAACTGCACGATCGCCAACGCAAACTGAAAACGCTGATCCGGACCCTGGCTTTCGAACTCTCGGCTGAAGGTCCGGCCATGGATGCCCAATTGGGCTCGGTGATCACCGACCTGAAACGCATCATGCTGTTTTTCGGCATGGAAGATCATTGTCACCGCGTTGCCCGCACACTGGCTATCGACGGCCTGGATGGCGATGGAGTCATCGGCACATTACTGGAAATCGTCCAGCAGTCGTGGATGCATGTGGACTGGCTCGAACAACAGACCTCACGCCAGGTGCCCGACGCACGCGGGCAATACGCCTATGTGCGACACATGGGGGAGTTGGTGAAATTAATGACGGATGAGTGCTTCGAGGATGATGAGCAACGAAAAATGATTACCGAGGTGTTTTCCGAGTATCAGGAAAAACTGTCGGACGAAGGCCTGTGAAAACCGGCCGGACCGACCATGGATCGGCCCGGGCCCTTTATCAGGCGCGATCGAGCAGCGCTTGAGCCTGTGTAAAGTCTGCACGCCTGACGCTGGTCACCTCGGGTTCCCATAACGGGTTCATTGGTATGTGGTAGCCGCTATTCTTCGCTTGCAGGATCAGTTCGGCCATTTGCCGACTGTTCTCGATCACACAGATTTCATCAAATGCTCCGAGTCTGGCCGGCAAGAAAAACGTCGCCGGATAGTTGGTGGCGCTATCGCTGGCCGGGCTGCCCGAGTCCGCGTTGTGGTGAACCACCCGCTCGCCCATGCCCACCAGGGCCGTATTGATCACTGGAATCATCTCGGCGATACGGCTCGTGGCGTTGCCGATATCCGGGTCTTCCTTGCTGTAAAAGCTGCCGGCGCTTGCATAATCCTGGCGCAGCTCCTGCGCCAGGTTTCTGGGGCGCGAATCCGCTGTCCTGGCGCTGTATCCGTCGATGCGAGCCTTGAACACGTCGTGCGCGACATCCGGGACCGGAAGATTGTCTTGCGGCCCCAGATCGCTGATATGAGGTCCGATCAGATGCAAGTCATAGTCGGCCGTCAGCGCCTTACCCCCCGGCGCTTTCGCCAGGACTTCCAGCGGCTGTCCTTGCTGGCTGATCTGGTACAGGCCCTCGACCGCACCGGTTACGGCTTCAAACTTGTACAGTCTACCGCCGGGTGCTTTCGCGCTGAACCTGATGCAGCCCTCGGCATCCGCAGGTTGCATGTCCGTGATGAGATCAGCGGCCAGCAGCGTGCCCATGCGTTCCCTGGAAATCACTAGAGGAATGGCAACGGCGTGACCCTCCTCGATGCATTGGCGAGTCTGCCCGTTGAATTTATCAATACGCACCGGATCCGACACCAGGCAGCCTTCAAGCTTGCTGAAAGCCTGATCGACACAGATCATTCCGGCCTGGGGCCCCCAGTTGGCGCTCTTGCCTTTGATATGGAAGTCTTTGGTGGGATGGCCCTCCTCAATCAGCCCGGTCGCCACAGTTTCAACTGGACGAATACCAATAATGCAGTTGTGCTCTTTCGCTACGCTCTGCAAGGGCGCTAAGTGACTGGCCACAATCCCTGTCCGATGCTGAACTTTTTCCATGACCTGCAATAGGTCGGACGCACTGTTCTTGGCCGAGCCCGGAGCCATTTGGCCTTCTATAGCCTTGTTCAGCGATGCAAGGCTGGCACCACTGGGTTGGATATGACTGAGCGGCAAACCGTTCATGCCTATACTCCCGAAATTGAAGAAATACCCATGCAAGGGTTCTCCAGGGGCACTTTTTCAGGTCAGGAAAAAGTCCCCGTCGCCCCCATTAAAACAACCGGAAATGCCCCGCCGTCATGCCGGACGAGTCCAGATGAATATCGGGAGTCACGCTCTCTCCAAGTTGGCTCATCGCCTGTTGGAAGGTCTCATACTGGCGTTTATCCTCGGCGATCCTTACTTGCGCCGGGATCGATGCATCATGCCCACGACCGGCCCGGCGTTTGACGGTTTCATCAAACTCGCAATCCAGGCGCACCAAAACATGGGTGGCATCCTTGACCAGATGGGGGGTGGAAATGCCTTCAATCAAATAGGTTTCGCTCACCGGTACCTGGACTTGTTTGTGGGGGCCACTGGTGTCGCGCTCTCCCCGTGGAAACCCGCCAATCATCACCCCTTCGCGATAGGTGCTGGGCAACGGATAGCTGAACTCGCGCCCTGTTGAGAGGGCCTCTAAAAGCTGTTCTGTCAGTGGGCGATTGAACGAGTCGGCATGCCCGTGAACGACAGGCCAATCTGCCACTGGCAACCCCTGGTTGGCGGGAATGGCACTCAGCTCCGAGAACGATTTCAGGAAGTGGTCGGTCTTGACCGACTCGAACTGCAATGCTTTCTCCTGTAGCGCGCCCGTCAACACCGACTTGCCGGATGCAGAAGGACCGGCGATGAAGATGATCATGGGTTTGCCGGGCTGCTGCTTCTCGTTGATCTTTTCCAGAATGAGCGCCGCGACTTTCTCGGTGCTTACCACCGTACCTGGACGCATAGGCGCGCCAATCCCGGCCGCGCCTTCAGACTTTTTTACAGTCGCGCCCTCAAGGGGTGCGGATGCGGTTGACGGTGCAACGCCCCCCATGGCTTTGGTCGCGCTTTTTTGTTGCTCTTCGGTTTCGAAATTCACGTAATCGTCCGGGAACTTGAAGTGCGATTCCATCGAGGACCAGAAGTCCTGGTTCTGCTGCTGGCCCTTGTCCCAGATCCGCTCTGAAAGCGACAACACATCGTTGCGCATCAGATCCGGTTGTTCCTGAGCCTGGCGCACCACGCTATCGACGTGCCCGCGTAATCCGTTGGGGCCGGTCGCTTCGATCGTGCTCTTGTTCGGGCGGCTGAAATAGCGATCACCACGGAACTCGTTGCCCTTCAGCGTCTGGTAATCCTCACCGATCTTGTCAATGAAGTCGGCGAGCATCTGGCTACCCGGGTGGCTGGCCAGCAACGCATTGGCAAAATAAGGCGTCGCGCTGCCACTGGCTTCGTTCTTGCCTTCGGCCAGCCCCACCAGCATCAGGTTCGGATGCGCCTGCAGTACGCCATTGAGTGGCTGCATGCATTCCAGATCGATGTCTGCGTATACGCCACCATGCTCGTGCAGGATCTCATAGCGGGCAATGTCGGATGCGGCCGGGTACGCGCCATTGCGGCCGATGATTTCATGTTGATAGGCATCCTTGTTCTTGAGCTGGATATCACTGCGATTGCTCAAGTCACGGATCTCGATGTTTTTGACATCACTGAATTTTTCCTGCAACGCGCTCAGTTTCGCAGTATCGCGTTGCGGATTGCTCGCGCAGCGGTCCCAGGACTTGACGGTCTGGTCCAGGATCAAACGTTCGGCTTGCAGGAATTTGTCGTCATTGCCGCGCGTGTGCTGCTGAAATGCCGCCAGCACTTGACCCGCATTCTGCGGAGTCACCTTGGCGGCACCCGACAACAACTTCTCTTTCCAGGACTCGTTACCCTTGGCCGACAGCTCTTTGTTCAGTTCGCTCAGTGCCTGTTTTTGTGCCCCCAGGTTCAGCAACGCATCGGTGTTACCCAGGGTGGTCTTGAGCTGGCTGAACAAGCCGCGCAAAGGCTTCTCGGCCTGGTAGTCCGGAAACACCTTCTCGGCCTCTTGTCGGGCGGTCTTGTTGGTGGCGTAAGCATCGAACTGTTGCGAGTCCACCCATAACATGACCGTACTGCCCGGATTCTTTTCCGCCCATTGCCTCAGGTATTTTTCCTGGTCGCCACCCGGTTGGGAGCCAACCCAAACCATATGGATATTGGACGGGACCGTCTTGAATTCACTCTTTGGATAAACTTCGGAAAAGGCCTTTGGGGCCTGAACGCCATCAACTCCGGAAGTAGACGACAGCGGCTGTTGTGACAAGACAGAGGCATTCTGGATGTGCATAGGAACTCCTTGGCAACAAGATTAAGCACGCAAAAGGCATGAATAGACGTTGAACGCCCCAAATTTGGAATTTATTCAATAACGACCAACGATGAGTGGCTACCGAGGTTCAGATCAGAGAATAAGAGTCTTCAGTTTTCATGCACTTTCGCAGCAAGTATCAGTGTCACCAGATTGCTCCCCGACAACTTACGACTTTATCGGTTTTATACCGGTTTTCACCGCGCGCCCCTGATGTCTTGCATAGGTGAGTGATACCGCCCCCACAATATCTCGATAACCTGCACGGCACTGGCGCAGGCATTGGCGCATTGTTCCAGCGCCTGGAACTGCGCTGCAGGTTGTGGCTGACGCAATTGTCCGCGCACCCGGTGTTCGGCCTGTCGAAGGCTGTCCAGCAAGTGCCGGCGCAATGTGCCCTGGGTATCGGCGAACAAGGCATCTTCCAGATAGGTGATACGGGCCATTCAACTTCCTTTTTCAATCTGCTGATTCAGAGTGGCAGTGGCAGCGATATCAGCTCTTGGTCCTTGAGCAAGGCCATCGACAAGCGATCGAGCGCATAAATGCGGTAGCCACTTGGTAAAACACTGCCTTGCTGCAAGCGCATGCCATTGGCCAGTTGCACATAGGGGGAATCCACATTGCCGCCGATGCCGACAATCGATGAGGGTAAGTAGCGTTCGGCCGAGGCCATTCCCGGAATGTTCTGGAAAACCGCCGACAGGCGTGGGGCACCGTCGCGATTGAAGGCATCGAGCACTTCGGTCACCGTGGCCATGCGCTGGGCATCCAGTTGGCCGCTGACCCGCAAGGCCTTGTCCGACACCCTGACACTCAAGCCGCCCAACACTTGGCGCGCCGTCAGCCGGGATAGTAAGTCATCGAACAGCAGCGCCTGGTCATTGACCACCCGCCACCCCTCCAGCGCCTGAATCGCCCGCAGTTGGGCGCTGGTGCGCTGCCATGTCGTGTCCGCGACGATATTGCCGAAAATCACCACGCGATCCAGTCGCGTCCCACTCTTGACCTCGACATCCCGATAACCGTTCAAGCTCAGCACCGAGCGCACACTGTCGAGCAAGCTGTCGGCGCAAACGCTCTCGTCATACACCAGCAGCCCCCTTGCGCGCAGCTTCGCGCGCAAGCCTGCGACGCTGGGCGAGGAATGACACAGGCCCTTGAGGACGAGGCTACCCTGGTTGCCCCGCTGGACACTCAAGCCGGCGAGCTGCGGATCCTTCAATTGCGTGGCCAGCCATTCATCCTGGTCAAGGACCGGTACCCTGAGTGTCGGTTGCCAGGCCAGCAGCCCCACGGCCAACACCAACCCACAGACCGCGGCCAGGGCTCCCCAATGCCACACGGACGCGCGCGCCGGGCTACGCTGCGTCAGTCGCGCGGGCACCCCTGGCGTGGACAGCTCATCGCCGGATCGACCCAGTACAAAAGCCTGTCCGGCAAGATCGATCACCCGGCCCAGCGGCAGTGCCTGTTCCAGCTCCCAGGGTTGCCCTTCGACCCAGGCAGGCGTCGCGCACGCCAGCCGGACGGCCTCCTCCTCGATCGACAAGGTCGCCTGGGCATCGTGCTCAAGGCACAGGGCAATGTCCGAGTCCGAGCCGCCGATCCGCAGTTCGCCCACGGGCAATGCCAGCTCACGGCCAGTTAACGGCCCGTTCAGCCACTTGAGTTTGTAGGTACAGTCCATCAGTGGCCTATCAGGGTTGATGCCAGGGATCAGCTTTGATCAGAAACAGACGGACCGTTTGGCGGTTGATCTTCTGCGTCGATCTGAAGAACCGGCCAATGAAGGGGATGTCGCCCAGCAATGGGATCTTGCGCACGCTTTCGCTTTCCTCATCCTGGACGAAGCCGCCCAGCAACAAGGCTTGTCCGGCCTTGAGCAAGGCATGGGTGGAAATTTCCGAATTCAACGTCTGGGGCAAAGGCTCTCTCTGGCTGATCGGGTCGGTTTGCCGCCCATCCTGGATAATCAGGCTCAACATGACTTCCTGCCTGCTCCCTTCCCCGATCACGCGCGGAGTCACGCGCAGCAGCGATCCGGCCGATATGGACTCCAGCTTGGCGACATTTTCCGCCACCAGTTTGGTGTAGAACGTGATGTTGCGATCAAGTACGGCCTGCATGTTGTTCAGCGTGACCACCGAGGGACGCGACAAAATGCGCGCCTTGGCGTTTTGCTCCAGGGCATTGAGGCGGATCATGAAGTTGCCGGTGTTGGCGATCACCGTGGAGAAATTGCCGGCATCAAAACCTTCACCCGTGTTCAAGCTGACCCCTACGCCACCGATGCGCGCGCCCCCCGACCAATCGATCCCCAAGGCGCCGAGGTCCTGGGAGTTGACGTCGATGATCGCTACCGAGATCTCGACCAGCGATGGTTTGTGATCCAGCCGGGCAATCAGGTCGGTATACAGCGACAGGTTGAGCTTGCGATCGCGCACCAGTACCGCATTCTGTCGCGGATCGGCGGAAAACATCGGCAAGCTTCGATCGTCCGCCGACGGCTCTCCCTGGTTTTCCTTGAGCGGCAAGGTGCGTCCCTGCGCCATGTCCTTGAGCACCGAAACAACGCCGGGCACCACCACTTGCTGGTTGCGATAGGTGTACTGGGTGTCGGCGGCGGCGGCGTACTTCAAGGCAAACAGCTCGATGGCCTCCTGGTTACGCTCGCGATTGAATTTCTGCTGATCGAGCCCTTCGGCCAGGCGCGACACCCGCTCCATGCAGGCGGGGACACCCTGCACTTCCAGCGCATTGGAGCTTGGGACACTGCGCACCCGGCAGTAACGCTTATCCAGGATGCCGGTGGACTGCAACTGGGTCATCAAGGTCTGTACCGGCAGATACGCCGGTGTCAGCAATTGGCTGCCCACCTCCTGCGCCTTGTAGACATGAATCGTCTGCCCGTCGTAGTACCAGGCAAGCTGATAGAGCTGCGCCAGGTGTTCGAGCGTCTGTTCGGGCGTACCGCCGTCCAGGCGGCCGATAAAGGACTCGCCAATCTGCGGGCTGACGATCACCGGAACACGATAGTTGGCCCCCAGATCGCGCAAGACATCGGCCAGCTTGGCGCCACGGGTGTTCAAGAAGAAGGCTGGCGCGTCCAGGGGCGCAATCGCGCCATTTGCACCCAGGGTTACGCCCAAGACCGCCACTCCCGCCAGGCAGCCTCTCAGCCACTTCATGCCAGGCGTCCCACGGTACGAGTCTCGGTGGGTGCGGGGGGGGACGCGTCATGGGTGGCGAACCAACAGGCGACAGACAACTGTTGTTGCACGCGCGCCTCCAGTTCCCGGGGAGGGCACTGGCTGTCATGGCGGCGAATCAGGAAAATATCCTCACCGTCCAGTAACAGACTGTCGTCCAGACTCTCTGGTATCGATGCCAGCCACAAACTGGTGCGAACCAGCCATTCGTCATCGATGGATGTGCGTTCGATGGCCAAGGCAACGCACAACCCCAACGGGTATTCCCAGCACCATCCGCGGACACCGGACAGGGTCATGTGCCAACGCTGCCCCACTCTCGAATGCACGCGAATGGTTTCAAGTCCAGCCAGGGAAGATGGAAAATTCATAGCGTTGTCGATGAAGGGAATTACACGATTTTGTCAGTTTTGGGGAAAATCTAAATCCGGTAATGACCTGAACCCTATAGCCTTCGCGCCCCAGCCCCTAAAAAAAATCAGGTTTTTGATCATGCTGTCATATCTGCAAACTACGCCTGCCCCACAACGGATCCTGATCGTCGAAGATCATTATTTGCTCATCTACGGCATCAAGATTCTGCTTTCGGCGATGCCTGGCTACGAGGTCGTCGGTGAAATCGTCGACGGCCTGAACGTGTACGCGGCCTGCCAGGAGCTCAAGCCCGACGTGGTACTGCTCGACCTCGGCCTGCCCGGCATGGATGGCATCGATGTCATCCGCCAGTTGAAACGACGCCGACCCGAGCTGACCATCGTGGTGGTCACCGCTGATGCCTCCGAGCACCGCGCCCGCGATGCATTGGCCGCGGGCGCGCTCGGCTACATCTTGAAGAAGAGCTCACAACAGGTACTGTTGGCCGGCTTGCAAACCGCCATCGCCGGCCAGGTCTTCCTCGATCCCGCGCTCAACCTGGCGCACGTGACCAGCGCCCCGAATGTCGGCGGGCAGGGCAACCTGACCACCCGGGAACGCCAGATACTCAAGCTCATCGCCGAAGGCGACCGTAACCGGGATATCTCCGAAAAACTCTCAATTACCATCAAGACGGTCGAAACCCACCGCCTGAACCTCATGCGCAAGCTCGATGCGCATAACATTGCGGACCTGGTCAACTGGGCGTGCCGCCTGGGTATCCACTGAAGGTGCGTGACGGGCCTAATGGGTCTTCTGCAAAATCAACCCGCGCAGGTAGCCGACTTCTTCACAGCTCAGCCACTCGCCGTGGCTGACCCGGGTCTCCTGGTCCTGCGCCCATGTGTACACCCGATCAAGACCGCCCTGACCGGCACACCCCTTGAGCGTGTGCAGTAGCATCAGCAGGCCTGCGCGATCCTGTTTGCGGCACGCGGCTTCGATATCCCGGTGCACGATCTCGAGCGTTTCATAGAACCTGGCGCGCAGCGAGGTGTCCGCAAGGTTGAAAAGCGGTTGCTGCAACTTGCGGTTAGGTGCCAGGTCGATGCCCCGCGCCAACTGCAGCGAAACGACCTGCTCGACCCCGCTCGCCAGTTGCTCCAGGCTGACGGGCTTGGCGAGATAGCCATTCATCCCCGCGGCCCGGGCTCGATAGCGCTCGTCGGGCAGTGCATTCGCCGTGAGCGCCATGATGGGGGTGTCCGGGTCCAGCATCCCGCTGGCCATGTCGCGCCAGAGCCGGGTGACTTGCAGGCCGTCCATGTCCGGCATGCGAATATCCATCAGCACCCAATCGAAGACATGGGTTCTTCCGCAGCGCAACGCTTCTTCCCCCGAGGAGGCCGAATAGGCCAGGTGCCCAAGCTCCTGGAGCATCTTGCCGACGATATCGCGATTGACCTGCATGTCATCGACCACCAGGACCTTGAGCGCCCAGGCACAGGGGGCAATCGAGGCCGGTTCATCGCCCGGCAACTTCTCCTCGAACAGAATGGCGCTGACCTTCTGCCATAACCGGCCAGGCAGATAGACCAGCTCGGGCATATCGAGCAAGGGCGAGTCTCCCGGCTGGGCTTCGATGCCCCAAATGGCCAACTGCGTCTGCAATGCCGCCGGGGCCGGCAGCCGGGCTGAAAAGGCCAAGGAGGGTTCACTGGGATCGCATATCGGCAGCAACAGGGTGAAGGTCGATCCTACGCCAACCTGACTGTCGAGCAGGATTTCCCCGCCCATCAGGTTCGCCAGCCGCGATGCAATGGCCAATCCCAGGCCGCTGCCGTTGTCATGGGCGCGCACCTGGATGAAAGGCATGAAGATATCGAGCTGATTCTCTTCCGATATGCCTTTACCGGTGTCGCGCACTGCGATGACCAGCATCTCTGCCCGCCGCTCAAGCCGGACGCAGACCTCGCCCTGCGCGGTGAATTTCACGGCATTGGCCAGGAGGTTGATCAGGATCTGTTGCACCCGCACGCCGTCGAGGGACATCGAGCGAGGCACATTGGCCGCCACCAGGGTACGCAGCGACAAGTGTTTTTCCTGTGCCCGCAAATTGATCGTCAGCAACACCTGATCGAGCATTGGCAGGATCGCCGTCTGCTCGTAGGACAATTCCAGCTGTCCGGCTTCGATTCGAGAGAAGTCCAGCAGGTTGTTGATGATGCTCAACAAAAAGCCGGAGGACTGACGCGCGGTGCCGATCAGTTCCTGCTGTTGCTCGGACAGGCTACTGCGCTCGAGCAGGCTGAGCGCGCCGACAATGCCGTTGAGCGGCGTGCGTATCTCATGGCTGATGCTCGTCAGGTGTTCGCTCTTGCGGTGGCTGGCCCGCTCGGCGATACGCTTGGCCGCATCCAGTTCGCGGGTTCGCCTCCTGACCTTGTCTTCCAGTGTCTGGTGATAGGCATTGAGGGTCTTGAGCAACGTGTTATAGGCACTGGCAATGCGACCCAGCTCATCCTTGCGCCCTTCCGGCAAGCGATAGCTCAGGTCGGTGAGCTGTTTCTGGCGATGGATGAGCTCGACGATATGACTCAGGGGCCGACCCAGCTGGCGCTGGAGGATCAGCGCGATAAACACCAGTAACAACAACTGGGCCAGCAGCGTCCAGGGCGCTGTCGACCCCAGCAACGGCAGTACCCGGTCCATCGCGACATCAACGCGCGCGATGGCGAACAACTGCCATGGAGGCCCCTTGAGCCGCGTACAGTCGACAATAAAACCCGCCATTTCCATAGCCTTGCGCTGGCAGTCCGGTTGCACGCCCTGGGCGGCAAGCATTGCGCTCTCCTCCCTGTTGTCGCTCCATAACAGGCTGCCGCCGGCATCACGCAGGATGTACGAAAAGTCATATTTGCGCGCGTTCAGGTCGTCGATCCGCAACAACTGCCCGGCGGTGATCCCCGAATGCGCGTCAACCGCGGTCACGGCACTGCGCAGGTGCCCCTGACCATCCTCGAACACGCCGCCCCAGCAGTTGTCGCTGGTGGTCGATCGGTACTGACGCGACAGCAGCGCGTGCATCTTGGCCTGCATGTCGGCAGCCGTCTGGCCCTCGGGGCGGTAGAAAAACACGCCCTGCCCCGGCACCAACAGAAAGGTTTCCGTCCGGTTGACCGAGTCCGAGTTGCCAAAGATCTCAATGACCTGGCCGGCAACGGCAATGCGTTCCTGGTCCACATCGACCCCGTCGAAGGGGACGAACACCGTGTGTTTCAGTTCGTTGCTCTGGGTACCCGACAGGCTCGCATTCCTGAGCAGCTCGCTCCACAGGCGCAACAAGGTGTTGACCCTGACCTGGGACAACTCATAACGACGATTCTCTTCCTCGGCCACCCTGTTCAGTTCCCAGGCCAGGTCTTCCCTGACTTCGACCTCGGCCTTGCTGTAGCGGTAATAAAAACTGATGGTCTCGGACAGCAGCCAGAATGCGCTCATGGCGCAGGTCAGGGTGACGATGACACTACGGGTCAGTGAGGCTTGCCAAAGTTTATGCATGTGGATAACGGTCTCGACAGGCTGCACAACGCACAGCACACAAAACGATACGCCACGAGACAGGCTTGATAAATCAGGTGAAGGCCCGATAGCTCGAAGGCCCGCCTACTCGGGATCATTGCCACCGGATGACGTAGCCACCACAGACCCGCTCCATAAGACCGTGGAGCGGAGCGCCCGCTAGCCCATTGTGTACAAAATAAGGATGCAGATGGACCTACAAACGCAACGCAGCCTTGAAGAGTTCCTGCGTTTGTCGGACCTTTGCCCTGGCCGTGTCGAGGCGCGGATGGAGTTTTCCCTGCCGCCCTTTCGGTTATACATCGAATACACCCAGGACCGGGTGCTGCTTTCACTGGCGCACCCGGTCGAAGCCTGTCGGCGTTTCAGTACGCTCAAAGCCCTGCTGGGGCACTGCCACCCGGCATCCACCCAGGGGGTCGCGCTGCGCGCTTATATCGTGGGCGACCAGCAAATGCTCAGTGGCGCACTGGTACCCGACAGTAACGTCACACAATGGATCGAGTGCCTGAAATGCATGCGGCGGCTGCTCGAACGCCACGCCGGGGATCGTCAATGAACCGCCTCGGTCACTGGCTTTCGCTGGCCGCGGGGCGCCAGGACATCGTGCTGGCGGTGCTTCTGCTGCTTGCGGTGTTCATGATGATCGTTCCGTTGCCCACTGGACTGGTGGACCTGCTGATTGCCATTAACCTCACGATTTCCATCGTGCTGTTGATGATGGCCCTGTATATCCGCGAGCCGCTGGAGTTCTCGACCTTCCCGGCCGTCTTGCTGATCACTACCCTGTTCCGCCTGGCGCTGACCATCAGCACCACCCGCTTGATTCTGCTGCAGGCGGACGCCGGTGAAATCGTCTACACCTTTGGCAACTTCGCCGTCGGGGGCAACCTCGGTGTCGGCCTGATTGTGTTCATGATCATCACCATCGTGCAGTTCATCGTGATCACCAAAGGCTCCGAACGGGTCGCCGAAGTGGGCGCGCGCTTTTCCCTCGATGCGATGCCAGGCAAGCAGATGAGTATCGATGGCGACATGCGCGCCGGGATCATCGACGCCAATGAAGCCCGCCGCCAACGCGGCCTGGTCCAGAAGGAAAGCCAGCTGTACGGCGCAATGGATGGGGCGATGAAGTTCGTCAAGGGCGACGCGATTGCGGGCATCATCATTATCCTGGTCAACATCCTCGGCGGCACCGCGGTCGGCGTGTTCATCCATGGCATGAGCGCGGGCACCGCCATGTCCACCTACGCCATCCTGTCCATCGGCGATGGCCTGATCAGCCAGATTCCGGCGCTGCTGATCTCCATCACCGCCGGCATTATCGTGACCCGTGTCCCGGGGGAGCAGCGCAAGAACCTGGCCAGCGACCTGAGCGAGCAAATCACCCGCCAACCCCAGGCCTTGAGCCTGGCCGCCGGGGTGTTGCTGGTGTTCGCCCTGATCCCCGGTTTCCCGGTCATTTACTTTGTCGGCCTGGCCGGGGCGGTCTACGGCGGCGCCTGGTGGATCAGGAAACGTCAACCCCGTGCTGCCTCGAACGGCACCTCGGCCGATGCGCCGCCAGGCTTGATCGGCGACGACAGCCAGCCAGCGATGACGCCGGGGGCGATTCCACTGATGGTGCTCATGGCCAGCGACCTCGGGCGTTCAAGGGGGCTCGACGAGGCTTTCCAGCAGCTTCGGCAGAGGAAATTCGAACAGCTGGGCATTCCGCTACCCGACATCCACCAGCAGATCGATGCCTCGCTCGAAGCCGGGACCTTGCGCATTCTTTTGTACCAGGAGCCAGTCCTGACCCTGAAGGTGCCGGAGGGGTTGCTGCTGGCCGATGCGCACTCGATGCCCCTGGCGCAAGCACGACACCACGACAAATTGCCCTTTGGCGGCCATACCCTGCAATGGCTCGACCCCGAGCAGCATGAGACGCTGGCCGCCCTCGGTGTGGTGCTGCATCGGGACCAGGCCCGCATCACTCACTGCCTGTCCCTGGTCATGGACCGTTATGCCGCCGATTTCATCGGCGTCCAGGAAACCCGTTTCCTCATGGACTCCATGGAAAACAGCCATGCCGAACTGGTCAAGGAAGTGCAGCGGCAAATGCCCATCGGGCGCATTGCCGATGTATTGCAACGCCTGGTAGGTGAAGGCGTTTCCATCCGCGACCTGCGCAGTATTCTCGAAGCCTTGACGGAATGGTCACCGCGGGAGAAAGACCCGATCATGCTCACTGAATACGTACGGGTGGCCCTGCGTCGCCACATTGCCACGCGCTACCGTGGCAACCAGGCATGGATCAGTGGCTGGATGATCGGCGACGGCATCGAGGGGCTGGTGCGTGAATCGATCCGGCAGACAGCCGCCGGCTCTTACTCGACGCTGGAAGCCACCCAGAACCAAGCCATTATCGAAGGCATCCGCGAACGCGTCGGCGACGGCGACCCACGTCGCGCCGTGCTGATTACCGCCATCGATGTCCGGCGGTTTGTACGCAAGATTGTCGAGCGTGAATACTCGGGCCTGCACGTCCTGTCGTTCCAGGAACTGGGTGATGAAGTCGAGTTGCGTGTCATTGGCAACATCGACCTGATCGAGCAGGCTTGATATGCGCGCGCCGGAACTCACCACCCTGCGCGACTTGCTCGAGCAAAGGCCCGGCTTCGAGCGGGCGGGAGCCACGACGGCCGAGGTCGGCGAGCACTTCAACGGTCGAATCACCGAAGTCGGCCCGACCCTGTTGCGGGCGTCCCTGCCTGGCGTCGGGCTCGGCGAACGGTGTCGACTGGAACCGTCCGGGATTGAGGCCGAGATCGTCGCCGTGGAGGGTGATTACGCGGTGTTATCGCCCTTCAGTGAACCCCTCGGCGTGACCACCGGCAGCCATGTGCACGCACTGGGCAAACCCCATGAAATCGCCCTGGGGGACTTCCTGCTTGGCTGCGTCGTCGATGGCCTGGGGCGCCCGCTGGACGGCAGCGCTGCCCCGGCCGATTGCCTCTGGCGCGGCGTCGAGCGCGAGGCCCCCGAAGCCCTCACCCGCCCGATCATCGACACGCCCCTGCCGCTGGGCGTGCGTGCGATCGATGCACTGCTGACCTGCGGGATCGGCCAGCGGGTCGGCATTTTTGCGGCGGCGGGAGGCGGTAAAAGCACACTGCTGGGGATGGTGTGCGATGGCAGCCTGGCTGACGTGATCGTACTTGCCCTGATTGGCGAACGGGGACGCGAAGTCCGTGAGTTTCTTGAACATACGCTGTCCCCGGCCGCCCGCGAACGCACCATTGTGGTGGTGTCGACCTCCGATCGCCCGGCACTCGAACGGTTGAAGGCCGCCTACACGGCGACCACCATTGCCGAGTATTTTCGCGACCAGGGCAAGAATGTCCTGCTAATGATGGACTCATTGACCCGGTTTGCCCGCGCCGCCCGGGAAATTGGCCTGGCCGCCGGAGAACTGTGCGCTGCCGGCGGTTATCCGCCCAGTTTCTTTGCCCGCCTGCCCCGCTTGCTCGAACGCGCGGGCCCCGCCGCCATCGGCAGCATCACGGGGATCTACACGGTGCTGGTCGAGGGCGACAACATGAATGAACCGGTGGCCGACGAGGTGCGCTCGATTCTCGACGGCCATATCGTGCTGTCACGCAAGCTCGCCGAAGCCAACCATTATCCAGCCATCGATATCGGGGCCAGCGTCAGTCGGGTGATGAGCCAGATCGTCGATCCCGAGCATCGGCAGATGGCCGGCAAAGTGCGGCGCCTGATGGCGGCCTACAAGGACATCGAGTTGCTGGTCAGGGTCGGTGAATACCAGGCCGGCCAAGACAGCGAAGCCGATGAGGCCCTCGCCCGTCGTGACGCGATCCGGGGATTGCTGTGCCAATCCACCACGCAAAAGAACAGCTTCCAGGAAACCATCCAGCACCTATGCCAGACACTGACAGCCTGACCCTGCGGCGCCTGCTGTCACTCAAGCAGCGGCGCGAACAAAGCCTGCGTGCCGCACTGAGCGCGCTGGCCCGACAGGAAAGCCAACTGCAGGACAGCATCGCCCGGTCACTGCAGCAGCGCCTCCAACTGCAGCGCCAGTGGCGCGAATGCTGCGAGGTTTCACAAGTCCTCGATCACCGGGCGCTGCGGGACCTGAAGATCGAACTCGCCCAATACCACCAGCAAGACCATGCCATGACCGAACGGCTGGAAGCGTTGCACGCCGAACAGCAGCGGATCCGCGGTGAACAGGCGCAGGGGCAGATACAACTGCGCAGGCTGCTGGTGGAACAGGAAAAACTGAACTGGCTTCTGGAATGACCATGCCTTGCCTGAAAGCACTCTCCAGCCCATCGAGGCGCGACACATCGCACATTGCATGCGACCCGCGCCCGGACCACCAACAGCAACGAGACTTCGACGCACTGTTGAACCCGGCGACTCCCAGGAGCATTCCTTCGACACCGTCGGCCCTCGAGGCTGCGTGGCCACGACACCCGCGTTCGGCCCTGGCGCAAGCCTTCGCTCCCGCCACCGCCCAGTTGCGCGGCCTGGGCCGACGCCATCCCGGTACCCTCGACCTGCGGCTGACCAACGGCCCGCTGGCGGGACTGGAGATACAGGCCAGCGCCCAGGCCAGCCTGTTGAGCCTGAACATCAAGGTCGCCGACCGCGACACCTTTGAACGCATCGTCGGCACCCGCGGGTCACTCGAAAACCAATTGGCGGCGATCTTCAATCGTCCGGTGGCACTGACGCTGCAACAGCTGAACGGAGAACCCTGGTGAAATTGCCGAAACTGAGTCAGGCCGAGGGCCGATTGCTGCGCAAACTCGGTCGTGGACGGCGGCTGGAACTGCTCGAGGGGGGCATGACCCTCACCTACGACATGGCCGGGGGCGACGGACTGATCGTGCACGCCCAGGTCTTGAACCAACCGGTTCGTCTCTGGGTCGCTGCCCCTGCCTGGTGCCGCTGGATCCGCCCGCTGCTCGATGTACCGGACTGGTCGGCAGCCCCGACTGAACTGCACGAGGTCCTGGCGAGCTGGACCCTCGCCTCGGCGGGAGCCGGGCTGGCGGACAGCACGGTTGCCTGGCCCACGGCCAGCCACCTGGAGGCGGCAACGGTCGAGACAACCCCCAGCTGGTGCCTGTGCTTCGAGCATGAGGGCCGGTCGCTGGCCGCCTCGGTCCTGGAAGCCCCCGTGCAATGGCTCGATAGCCTCAGTGAACTGTTCCAGCCGATGGACACCCAGGACGACAGCGACCATCGCACGCTCCCCGCGGCCCTGATCGCCGGCTGGAGCCATGTCGATCGAGACACTCTTGAACGCTTGCGGCCCGGTGACGGATTGCTGTTACACCACGCCTACCGGGCGACCGAGGGCCAGCTGGGGCTGTTCCTGTCTCGCCCGCTGGCCACTCTCTCGGCTCACGATGCCGCGCCCCTTGCCCTGGAGACTGTCTTGGACGATTTCAACGACTGGATGGACATCGCCCCGGGGCCCGGCGCCCCCGGTTCCCCCCTCGGCAGCGACCTGCTGGTGACTGTTGTCGTTCAAGTCGGCTCGCTTGAAGTACCGCTGCACCAACTGGCCCATCTACAGGTGGGAGAGGTACTGCAAGGTCCGGCCTGTATCGACGACTTCGTCACCCTGAAGGTCGCCGGCAAAACCATTGCCCATGGCCTGCTGCTGGAGATCGATGGAAGGCTGGCTGTGCGGATCGACCGGCTTTTCTGACCCGGCGGAAATCTCAGGTATGCGCCGGATGGGCGCTGTGCGGTCCTCGCCCGATAATGGAAAAACAGCCCCCGGAGCGAATCGATGAACCTGCTGGACCAGCCGCTGCACCTGATTCTTCTGCTGTCCGCGGTCTCCATATTGCCGTTGCTGCTGATCCTTGGAACGTCCTTCCTGAAACTGGCGGTGGTGTTCTCGCTCCTGCGCAACGCCCTGGGCATCCAGCAGATTCCACCGAACATTGCCCTGTACGGCCTGGCGTTGATCCTGACGATGTTCATCATGGCGCCCATCGGCCTGGAGATTCAGGACAACCTGGCGGCCAATCCCATTCAAAGCGAGTCCGACGATTTCATCAGGCAGGTCGACAGTGGAATACTCGCGCCGTATCGAGTGTTTCTTGAACGCAATACCGCGCCGGACCAGGCGCACTTCTTCTCAAGTATCGGCCGCGACATCTGGCCACAGAAGTACCACGATCGCCTCCCCGACAGCTCCTTGCTGGTGCTGATGCCCGCCTTCACCGTCAGCCAGTTGATCGAAGCGTTCAAGATCGGCCTGCTGCTGTACCTGCCCTTTATCGCGATCGACCTGATCGTCTCCAACGTCCTGCTCGCCATGGGCATGATGATGGTCTCGCCGATGACCATCTCGATGCCCCTCAAGCTGCTGGTGTTTGTCTTGATGAATGGTTGGGAAAAGCTGCTGGGCCAACTGATGTTGTCGTTCAACTGAGGGCATGGCGGATGAGTGAAGCGCTGATTACTCAACTGGCCATGCAGATGATGTGGTTGGTCCTGCTGCTGTCGTTGCCGGTGGTGGTGGTCGCCTCCGTGGTCGGGGTGCTGGTCAGCCTGGTGCAGGCCCTGACCCAGGTGCAGGACCAGACCATTCAATTCCTGATCAAACTGGTGGCTGTCGCCATTACCCTGGCGATGACCTTCAACTGGATGGGCGACATCCTGCTGGCCTATGCCAACCGGTCGTTCGAGCTGATCAACCAGATGAGGGCCTGAGCGTGGATACCCTGGCTCAATGGCTACCCGTGATCGGCCTGTGCATGCTGCGCCCCCTGGGGGTGATGCTGATGGTGCCGCTGTTCAACCAGGCCACCCTCGGCGGCACGCTGGTGCGCAATGCCCTGGTGCTGATGATTGCCCTGCCGCTGATTCCCTTTCATGACACCTGGCCAACCCTGGAAAGCGCTCGCCAGAACGCCACGGCCGGACGCTACCTGATGCTGATCTGCGGTGAGTTGAGCATCGGCCTGATGATGGGTTTTTGCGCCGCCATCCCGTTCTGGGCCATGGATATGGCCGGATTTCTGATCGACACCTTGCGGGGCGCTTCCATGGCCAGCGTGCTCAACCCCCTGCTGGGCCAGCAATCGTCACTGTTCGGCATCCTGTTTACCCAGGTATTTGGCGTGTTGTTCCTGGTGACCGGCGGTTTCAACCAGTTGATCGCGGGGATCTATCACTCCTACAGCGTCTTGCCCCCTGGCGAAGTCTTTCATTTCGGCCCGGGTTTTCTGGCGTTCCTGTCCCGTCAGTGGCAACTGGCCTATGAGTTGTGCCTGCGTTTCTCGATGCCGGCGATTGTCGCCATTCTTCTGGTGGATATGGCCCTTGGCCTGGTCAACCGCTCGGCCCAGCAACTGAACGTGTTTTTTCTGTCGATGCCGATCAAAAGCGCCTTCGCCCTGCTGATGCTGATCATGAGCCTGGGCTTCGCGTTCAAGGCGCCCCTTGAACAGAGCAGCCAATGGGTGCGGCAGGTACTCACCTTGATGGACCACCTGCGATGAGCGAAAAAACCGAGCAACCCACGGCGAAAAAAATCCGCGAAGCTCGCGCCAAGGGCCAGGTCGCCAAAAGCACGGAGGTCACCAGCGGCGTGCAACTGGCGGTGATGCTCGGTTATTTCATGTTCGAAGGCGACTACCTGCTCGACAGCTTCACGGCACTGCTCGACACCACGATCAACGCCATCAACCTGGACCTGGCCTCCGCGTTCAAGCAGCTGGGCGAGCTGTTCGCGGCGATCGTTGTGCGGGTGGCAGGAGGCATCGCGGCCATGCTCATCCTCACCACCCTGGTGGCCATCGTTGCCCAGACCGGACCGTTACTCGCGCCCGAGGCGCTCAAACCCTCACTGGAAAAACTCAACCCGCTGGCCAACGCCAAGCAGATGTTTTCCATGCACAGCCTGTTCGAGTTCGGCAAATCCCTGGCCAAGGTCGGGGTCCTGTCACTGATATTTTTCTACCTGATCCGACAGTACGCGCCGTCCATCCAGTTCCTTCCCCTATGCAGCGTGGCGTGCGGCCTGGAGGTCAGCACACAGTTGCTGTACTGGATGTGGTCGGTGCTGATCGGGTTCTACGTGATGGTCGGCATCGCCGATTTCGCCTTCCAGCGCTACAACACCAACCAGCAATTGATGATGTCGCTGGAGGACATCAAGCAGGAGTACAAGAACGCCGAAGGCGATCCGCACATGAAGCAAAAACGCAAGGAAGCGCACCGGGAAGTGCAAAGCGGCAGCCTGGCGGCGAATGTCGCCAAATCCACAGCGGTAGTGCGCAACCCCACCCACATTGCGGTCTGCCTGTACTTCAAGCCCGGCGAAACCCCCTTGCCACGGGTGATCGAAATCGGTCACGACCATGTGGCATTGAACATCGTCGCCCTTGCCGAAAAGGCGGGTATCCCGGTGGTCGAGAACATCGCCACCGCCCGCGCCCTGGCTGCCCAGTGCGACGTGGGCCGCTACATTCCCGCCGAGCTGTTCGAACCGGTGGCGCATATTCTGCGAATCGCCATGCAGCTGGACTACGAGCAGCAAGCGCCATGATCCGCTGGCGAAGGTTAGTGGTCGGCATGGGGCTGCTCCTGGCCTGTGGCCCGGTTGCCCTGGTCTGTGCCCAGAACATCGAGTTGGACGCGCCCCTGACCTGGACCCGAGGCGACCTTCAAAGCGATATTTCTCCTGCGCCGGCCACCCTTGTCCCGCCCTCTTCGCCTCCTCCTTCTGCGATCAGCGTAGCGCCATCCCCGCCCCTCCTCCCCTACGGCCCACTGATTGACAGCGTGGCCAGGGAGTACCACCTCGACCCACGTTTGCTGCACGCCATGATTCACGTGGAGTCCCGGTATCAACAGGACGCTGTTTCAAATAAAGGCGCGATCGGCCTGATGCAAGTCATGCCCCTCACAGGCGCGCGATTTGGCTACACCGACCTGAGCAACGCACCCGACAACCTGCGCGCCGGCGCGGCCTACCTGAGATGGCTGCTCGATCATTTCGATCACAACCTGGAACTGTCCATCGCCGCCTACAACGCAGGAGAAGGTGCGGTAAAAAAGTACGGCCGGGAAATTCCGCCTTACCCCGAAACCCAGACTTATGTCACTCGCGTCATGGCCCGCTACCGGGAACCCCCCATGGGGGGGGCTGCTCCAGACCAGGCGCGCCAATCCGAAGTCCGCGCAACGGAAAATCCATCGACAGCACTGCGCAGGGCCGCGGTGTTCCTACACACCCTGGGCTCGCTGCTGTTGGCTTCGCCGGAACACCAGGATGGGTAAAGCAGTAAACAACATGGCTGGTATTGAGTTGGGAGCAGCGCCTCGTACCACAGTGAAACTGAATGACCAGCCTCCACAAGCAGTCGAAAGCAACAACTAACCCAAGAGGAAATCCCCCATGCTGACGCCGAGTCATTCGCTACCTAACCTGCACGCCGCCAGTCGTCCCCATGGACTCTCCGAGAACGAAAACACCGCTGAAAAAAAATGCAACTCAACCAACACCGGCATATTTGCGTACAACACATCAGCGGCAATGCTGTGCAAGGTCGATGATGCCTCCCATCGACTTGCCCAAGATGCGCCTTGCTCGCTGAACGGCAGCACCTTGGAGTTATTGAGTTTGACGCTGGTCAAGGACAAGGACTGGCCCGTCGATGTGCCCCTGGTCTGGAAACATGACGCTGATACCCGGCCCTATACGGCATTTGTCCCTGGGGAGGGGAAATGCTGGGTGGATGTCGGGATGTTATCCGCGGACCAACAAAAACAGAGTATTGAGATATGCCACGACGGCAAGGACAACTACTTGGCAAGCAAATCCGGAGAGGTCTGGGCAGCCTGCGGCGAAGATGCTTTTTTTAAAACGATGCTGGCCGTCAGGGGGGATGTCTCTGTAGATGCGATCAGTGACAAACAAGCCGCCGAGTTTCGCAAACAGTTGGCTAGCTATGCCCTTGAACAGCGCACCGTGCTGGGAGCGCTGTGGCAAGAGGGACTCCAGGAGCCTGTGAAACTGGAGAGTGCAGGCGCTGTCACTGCTGCAAAAAACATCAAGAACCCTGTGAATGCCGTGCCTATCAATCTGGAACGCAATCCGCGCTGGATCAATCCCGAGACCAGGCCGGCTTGTAAATACTCCCCGGTCAAAGTAGGCGATCTGCCGCATAAAGATGCCATTAAAAACACTCGGGAAGACACCATTAAAAGTATGCAGGCGGTTCTTGATAAGCGCATTGATACCTGCCGGGAGCTTGCCATGGACCGCGCAATACCCAGTGCTGGCAGTTGGTTTTCATTTGTCAGGGGCCCGCAGTTACATGAGCCGCACCTGAACAAAGGCACTGTTCCGGCACTGGTCATCAGTGGTGGAAGTGCCAGCAAGCTGAGTGCAGACCTCAGTAAGGACTACAGCCTGGCATGGCACCCGAAAAACATGACGAATGAGCGTGGCATGCATGCCGAGCCTGTCTATCTTCTTGTCCACAAGCTCGATTACCCGACCTATGCCTCGACGATGAAAGAGCTGCTTGAACAGTACCCGAATCTGCATCTGGTCGGTTGGGATGGTGGAAAGTTGACAGGGTTTGGCGCTGCGCGAGCATCGGCCCTGGCCTTTGCCGATTCCCTTTCGTATCGCCCTGAAAGAGTCATGATGATCGATCAGGATGTTGTAAAGACGGAACAGACCAGACATACCAACCCAAGGGTGCGAACTGCAGTGGAAGGTCTGCACCAGACAAGCCATCAGCCGATTGCCGGCTACGGCATTGGTTACCCGGCGCGACAGTCGCCTCCCACACCTTTCGGAGAAACACTCCCGCCCACGCCAGCAGATCTTAACGGACCAGCGGAACAGTTCGTTTCAATCAAGGCACCGTTTCGCAAGCAATGGGAGGATGGCATTTACCCTCCTTACATGGTTGCAGGTGGTGAAGACATGTTGATGAGCAAGGAGCTAGGCCTGAGCAAAGATGGGCGCAATACGGTTTTGCCAGAAGAAAGAATCATCAAGAAGGAGCTGCAGGGGCCAGCGGACACCCCGAATGTCTACTGGAACGAAGGCCGTACCCAGACCCTCAAGGCGCTCTTCGAAGCGGAAAAGAATACCTGGGTGGAATTCGAAGAGCAGAAAATGAGCCTGGATGATCTGCTGCATAAGTTCAAAGACAATGGGTGGATCGCTTCACACCCGAGCGTTGAGTCTTACAACGTTTCGGCCTGTGTTATTGAACGTATTATTTTGCGGCTGAACAATGAATTAACTAAGGATGCACAGCAAAAGTAATCAATCGCTCCCAATGCCAATCAAGCGCAATCCACACAGGAGCGGGCCTGTTTACGCGTTGCAGGACGAAGAGCCAAGGTCATGACTTGGCCCGGTAATACTCGGCCATGAAATCGACAAATACCCTGACCTTGGCGGGCAGGTTCCGGGCATGGGGATACAGCGCATAGTAATGACGCACACCGAGGGTGTAGTCGGGAAGAATCCGCACCAGCCTGCCGGCCAACAGGTCGTCCTGCACGGTGGCCAGGGTAAAGGCGGCAATCCCCCCGCCGGCCAGGGCGCAGGCGTGCAGCGCGGTGATGGTGTCGGTGTGAAAACGGCTGTCGGCGGTCACGGTGACCGGCTCAGCCTTTTCACTCACCAGGGACCACTGCGTGGCCGAGGCAAAGGTCAGCAGCCGATGCGCGCTGAGTTCGGTGACGCTGCGTGGCAGGCCGCACCTGAAGACGTAGGCCGATGACGCGACCATCACCATGGGCGAGACCGTAAGCAAGCGCGCGACCAGGCTGCTGTCGGCCAAGGGCCCGCAGATGCGGATGGCCACATCGAAGCCATCGGCCACCAGATCGACAAAAGGGTCCGAGCAGGACAGGTCGACCTGGATGTCCGGATACCGCTGCTGGAACGCCGGCAGCCAATGGGCCAGCTCCAGGGTGCCGACCACCAGCGGTGCACTGATGCGCAGCAACCCGGAGGGGCGTTCCTGCTCCAGTGTCACGGCCTGGGACGCGGCATCGACGCGATCCAGGATGTCCACGCAGGCGGTGTAATAACGCTCGCCCGCCGCGGTGAGGCTCATGCGCCGGGTATTGCGGTTGATCAGGCGCACGCCGAGCGTGGACTCCAGTTGCTGCAAGTGTCGCGACACCGAGGAGTGCGTGGTGTCCAGCCGCTCGGCGGCGGCGGAAAACCCCTGGGCTTCGACGATGCAGCGGAACACACGCATGGCGAGCATCTGATTCATAGCGAGTTAGCGCACCGGCAATTTGAGGATCTGGGCCGTGGTCATCACGTCACCGAAGGTGTCCTCGACCTCGGCCAGCGCGGCCTTGTGCAAGGCGTCCTTGTCGATCGTGTCGCCGTTGACCCGGGTAATGTCGCGAGTGGCCGAGGCGTCGGAGGCGACTATGACCTTGTAGCCCAGGGGCGCGGCATCACGGGCGGCACCGGCGACACAGGCGTGGGTCATGAGGCCGGAGATGATCAGGTTCTCGATCCCGGCGCTCTTCAGGCGCTTATCCAGATCGGTACTGGCGAAGACGCTGACCGTGCTTTTCTGCAGCACCCTGTCCTTGGCCCGCGGCTGCATGTCGGGGTGGAACTTCACGGTTTCGCCATCGATGGCGAACACAGCCGAACCGGCCGGGGCAACGTGCTGGACGTGATAGACCGGCAGGTTGTGGATGTCGGCGAACTTGATCAGCTCACGGGTATTGGCCAGGGCCTTGGCGCCGCCCGGGATCGGCATCTTGCCGGTGAAGTATTCGTTCTGGAAGTCGATCACCAGCAATGCGGACTTGCCGGCCGGCAACTCGTTGACCGGCATGGCGCCCGACATGGCACGAATGGTCGGATGGCCTTCAGCCAAGGCAGCAGTGCTGGCCACAATGCCGGAAAATGCACAGGCGGCGAGGAAACGACGGGTAAAACGTTGCATGGGTATTTCCTTCTTCGGTCGAGTGAATAAGCAAATGCTAGGGAAATACCTCAAGCTCGAACACAGCGCAGGTAGCACAGGGTCTGTGCGGTTTTCGCACAAATTGGGGTGTTCGGCAATCTGCAATATGCGTGGTTCACCGCTCAGCGGATGTCTGCCAAAGTACCGCCCATGAAGGGCGAGCCGCGCGTTATCGTTGACCTCCATCGCGGGCAAGCCTCGCTCCTACGGACGGCGGCGCCTGTGCTTGCGTAGGAGCGAGGCTTGCTCGCGAAGCGATCTCACAATCCCCTCGATCAAAGCTTCCAGGCCCCAGCTTCGGCAAAGAATGCCCGTGCGTTGTCTTCCAGGCTTTCCAGGTGGTAGCCGCCTTCCTGCACGATCAGGCACGGCAGGCCGAGGCTGCGGATGCGTTCGCCGAGGCGGGCGAAACCTGCGCGGGTTACCGCCACTTTGCTTTGCGGGTCAAGCTCGTAGATGTCGAAACCCAGGGACAGCACCAGCACTTGCGCGTCGAAGCTTTTCACCGCCGCCAGGGCGGTTTCCAGTTGAGCGAGGAAATCGGCTTCGCTGGCGCCGTGGGCCATCGGCAGGTTGAGGTTGTAGCCCTGCCCTGCGCCGCCGCCGCGCTCGTCGGCGAAACCGGCGACACCCGGGTAGAAGTTGGTCGGGTCGCCGTGCACCGAGACGTACAGCACGTCGTCGCGTTCGTAGAAGATTTCCTGGATGCCCTGGCCGTGGTGCATGTCGGTGTCCAGCACCGCGACCCGCTCGAATTTTTCGCGCAGTACCTGGGCGGCGATCGCCGCGTTGTTCAGGTAGCAGAAACCGCCGGCGGCTTCGGCCCGGGCGTGATGGCCCGGCGGGCGGCACAGGGCGTAGGCCGCCGGTTCGCCGTCGAGCAAGGCGCGGGCGCCGGCAATCGCGCTTTGTGCCGACCAGTAGGCCGAACGCCAGGTCAGCTCGCCCACCGGGCAACTGCCATCGGCCAGGTAACGCGCGGCCTGGGCGAGGATGCCGCGCAGAGCGTTGGGCTCGCGGACGAAGATGTTCGACATCACCTCGTCGCCCCAGTCCTCGGGAATTTCCTTCCAGCGCTGGTGGGCTTCCTTGAGGAATTGCAGGTACGCCGCGCCATGCACCGCCAGCAACGGTTGCAGGCCGGCATCCTCCGGTTGCAGCACCTCAAAGCCCAGGGAGTGCGCGGCCTGGACCAGGCGCTGGGCGCGCTCGGGCACTTCCTGCGGGGTGCGCATCTGGCCGCGGGAGTAATAGCTGCGCGGATGGTGCAGCAACTGTTCGGGGTGGAAAAAACTGCGCATGACCTTCTCCTTATTCGACCTGGCCGGCGCGGGCCAGCACGGCGTTGAGCAATACGTCGGTGCCCTGGCGCACGTCCTCGGGCAATACGTCTTCGGCTTCGTTGTGGCTCAGGCCGCCAACGCACGGAATGAAGACCATGGCCGTGGGGCAGAACCGCGCCAGGTGAATCGCGTCATGGCCGGCGCCGCTGACGATCGATTGCTGAGCGTAGCCCAGGCCGTCCACCGCCTGTTGCACGGCCGCCACGCAGTCGGCATCGAAGGGCGTGGCCGGGCTGATCCAGTGCGGGCTGATGGTCACCTTCAGCTGGCGTTGTCCGGCGATGGCAGCAAGCCGCGCGCGCACTTCCTGCTCCATGGCGGCGATGGCGCTGTCGCGGTGGTGACGCAAATCGACGGTGAACTGCAACAGGCCGGGAATGGTGTTGCGCGAAGACTTGGCGATGCTCAGCTCACCGATGGTGGTCAGGCCCTCGGGGGCAAAATCCGTGGCCAGGGTTTCGATCGCCAGGATCATCTGCGCGGCGCCGTAGAGCGCGTCCTTGCGCAGCGGCATCGGTGAGGTGCCGGCGTGGGCCGCCAGGCCTTCGACCTGCACGTCGAGCCAGCGGATCGCCTGGCCACCGCTGACCACGCCGATGCTCTTGGCGTTGTCTTCGAGGATCGGCCCCTGCTCGATATGCGCCTCGAAGTAGGCATCCACCGCCCCGCCCAGGGGCCGCGTACCGGCGTAGCCGGTGGCGTGCAGGGCCTCGGCGACGCTGATGCCGTCGGCGTCGCGCACCGCCAGGGCGCTCTCCAGGTCCATGATCCCGGTGAACACCGCCGAGCCGAACATGGCCGGGGTGAAACGCGCGCCCTCCTCGTTGGTCCACACCGCCACTTCCAGCGGCTTGCGGGTCTGGATCCGCAGATCGTTGAGGCGGCGCACCACCTCCAGGCCGGCGAGCACGCCATACACGCCATCGAAGCGCCCGCCTTCGGGCTGGGTGTCGAGGTGGCTGCCCATCATCACCGGGGCGGCGTCGGGGTCGCTGCCCGGACGGCGGGCAAACAGGTTGCCGATGGGGTCGACGCTCAGGCTCATGCCGGCCTCGCGGCACCAGCTTGCAAACAGCTCGCGCCCGGCCTTGTCGTCCTCGCTCAGGGCCAGGCGGCAGCTGCCGCCACGAGCGGTCGCGCCAATTTCAGCCATGGCCATCAGGCTCGCCCACAGGCGTTCACCGTTGATCTTCAACATGCTTCGGTTCTCCGGATTCGATAAACACTCAAGCCATTTCCAGGCGGTGGACGGCTGCATGGCGGCGGGCCAAAGCCAGCACGCAGAGCAGCGAAATGGTCGCGATCAGGCTGTAGAACAACGCCATCGGCCACCACTGGCCGGCGAATTGATGGGCCAGCCAGGTGCCGATCAGCGGCGTCAGGCCACCGGCTACGGCACCACAGACCTGATAGGCCAGGGAGATCGCGGTGTAGCGCACGCGGGTCTCGAACATGCCGCTGACGTAGCCGGCGATCACCGCATAGAAAGACGCCATGCACACCACCGCCAGGGCGATGCCGAGGATGATCAGTGGCGCCTGGCCGCTGCTCACCAGCACGAACATCGGGTACGGCGAGGCCATGGCCAGCAACGACACCAGGCACAGGAAGCGCGTGGCGCCGATCCTCTCGGCGGTCCAGGCCGCCAGGGGCTGGATGCAGAACTGGATGATCGCCACCACGAACAGGCATTCCAGGATCAGCGAGCGCGGCAACCCCAGTTGCTGGGTGCTGTAGGCGATCATGAAGGTGTTGGTGAAGTACACCCCGGCAATCCCTAGAGTGTTGGCGCCGATGCACAGCAGCAGCGGGCGCCAGGCGCTGTGCAGCACTTCCATCACTGGCGCCTGTTCCTTGCGCAGATTCTTCTGTGCCTGCTCGCGGCTGGCGAGAAATTCCGGCGACTCATTGACCCCCAGGCGAATCGCCAGGCCCACCACCAGCAACAGCGCACTGGCGAGGAACGGCAGGCGCCAGCCCCAGCTCATCAGGTCTTCTTCGGGCAGGCGGGTGACCGCGCTGAAGGCCAGCAGCGACAGGATCAACCCCGCCGGGCTGCCCAACTGCGCAAAGGACGCGAAGAAGTTGCGCCGGCCCTTGGGCGCATGCTCGCCGGCCATCAACACCGCCCCGCCCCACTCACCACCGACGGCGATGCCCTGGACGATGCGCAGCAGGATCAGCAGCACCGGCGCCGCCGCGCCGATCTGTGCATAAGTCGGCAGCAGGCCGATGCACACCGTGACCACGCCCATCATCAGCAGGGTGATCACCAGGGATTTCTTGCGCCCGATGCGATCGCCGATATGGCCGAACACGATGCCGCCCAATGGCCGGGCGAAGAAGCCCACGGCGAAGGTGCCGAAGGCCGCCATGGTGCTGAACAGTTTGTCGTCGGAGGGGAAGAACAAGGCGCCGAACACCAGCGCCGCGGCGGTGGCGTAGATGTAGAAGTCGTACCACTCGATCATGGTGCCAATAAAGGCGGCGGCGGCCGCACGGCGCGGCTGGGGCGAAGCTGAAGGCTTCATGGATCGTGCTCCTTTGATTATTTTTCTGGCAGGAGAGAACGGGAATGCAGAGGCGCTCTGGCGGCGCCTGTCTGGGAGGGATTTATCGTCGCGAGGCTATAATTAGTCAATTTTCTATTTATTATGCTGATTATTACCGCTGCTTATTATCAGCCCTATCCTTCGACCCAGAGCCCCGCGCCATGTCCAACCGCCTGCCCGACCGCCTGCTCAACGACCGCCTGGACTGGAACCTGCTGCGCACCTTTCGGGTGATCGGCCAGGAGCTGAGCATCAGCCGTGCGGCCGCCCGCCTGCACCTGACTCAGCCGGCGGTGAGCCAGGCCCTCAAGCGCCTGGAGGAACAACTGGGCCGCCAGTTGATCGCCCGGCGCGGACCACGTTTTGCCCTGACCGAAGTCGGCGAGCAGATCTTCCACCTGGCCGGCGAGATCTACGGGCAGATGTCCCAGGTCAGTGGCGTGCTGGAGCAGCCGGCCGACGAGGTGATCGGCAAGGTGCGCCTGCTGATGATCAGCCGGATCTTTTCCGCGCGTTTCGATGACTTCCTCGCCGACTTCCACCGCCAGCATCCGCGGGTCGACCTGGAGATCGAGGTGCTGCGCAGCTCGGACATCGTCAGCGCCCTGCAGGAAAAAACCGCGACCCTCGGCCTGAGCCTCAACCGCCGGCCCCAACCGCGCCTGGAACAGCGGTTGTTCCTACGCCAGCGCTATGCGTTTTTCTGCGGCAAGCACCATGGACTGTTCGGCCAGCAGAAGGTGGCCGAGGGCGATTTGCAGCGGGAGAATTTCGTCAGTTTTACCAGCGACCAGATCGGCGGCATGCTCTCGCCGCTGACCATCTTTCGCGACCAGCAGGGCTTCAGCGGGCGCATCGTCGCCTCGTCGCCGAGCCTGGAGGAAGTGCGGCGCCTGGTGATCGCCGGCTACGGCATCGGCTGCCTGCCCGAACATGTGGTGGCGGCCGACGTCGAAGCCGGGCTGCTGTGGCGCCTGCCGCCCGACGAAGGCATCGCCGACGTCGACATCCATCTGCTGTGGAACCGCGAACAGCGCATGAGCCGCGCCGAGACGGTCTTTATCGAGGCCTTGCAGGCCTGCCTGGGCGCTCAGTAACCCTGGGCTCTGTCCACCTCGTTCAACAGCGGCTCGCCGGCTTGCAGGCGCCGCAGGTTGTCCGCCACCTGCTCGGCAATGCAATCGTGGGAGGCCGCCGAGGCCATGTGCGGGGTGAGAGTGACCCCGGGGGTGCTCCACAACGGATGATCGGCCGGCAGCGGCTCCTGTTCGAACACATCGAGCAAGGCGCCGCGCAACTGGCCGCTGGCCAGGACCTGTTGCAGGTCGTCGAGGTTGAGGTGACCGCCGCGCCCGACATTGACCAGCGCCGCGCCATGGGCCAGCCGGGCAAAGCTGTCGCGCCCGAGAATGCCGCGGGTCTCGGCGGTCAGGGGCAGCAGGTTGATCAGCAGTTCCACTTGATCGAGAAAGGGCTCCAACTGCCCCGGCCCGACGAAGGTCTGCACCCCCGCCAGGCACTTGGCGCTGCGAGCCCAGCCACGCACGTCGTAGCCGGCGGCGGCCAGGTCGAGGGCGATGGCGCTGCCCAGGGAACCCAGGCCCATGACCCCGACCTTGAACTGCCGCGCCGGCCGTTGCAGCGGCCGCTCCCAGTGCCGTTCGCGCTGCTGCTCCAGCACCCGGTCGAAGCCGCGGTGATAGTGGATCACCGCCCAGCGCAGGTACTCGGTCATGCCCTGGCGGTGGCCCGGGTCCACCACCCGGCAGATCGGCAGGTCCGGGCACGAAGGGTCGTGTTCCAGGTGGTCGATGCCCGCGGCCACCGAGTGAATCACTTGCAGGTTGGGCAAGCGCCCCAGGCTACCGGCGGGGGGAAACCAACAAGCGGCCATTAGCGCCTGAGCCGCGCGCGGATCGTCGGCCAGCACTGCCTGCACCTGTGGCGCGCAGCGGGCGAAGGCGGCCTGCAATGGCTTGAGCAACAGGCTGTCGCGGGACAGCAGCACCACAATGCTCATGACAGATAGGACTCGCGCTGGGACTCGATCAAGGTCAGGGCGGCCTCCCAGGCCAGTTCGATGATGTGGTCGGCGTCGTCGCGCTCGAACTGTTCGGCGGTGTGAGCGCAGACCTGCGGCGACGGGTAGTTCAGCTCGCAACCGCCGGCCAGCGCCTGGACCTGGGCCTGGCAGGCACGCTCGAGAAAATGAATCTCCTGGAACGCATGGGCGACGCTGGCACCGCCTACCAGCAGGCCGTGGTTACGCAGGATCATCGCCTTGTGCGGGCCAAGGTCGGCGATCAGGCGCTCGCGCTCGTCCAGGGACAGGGCGATGCCTTCATAGGTGTGGTACGCCAGCTTGCCGTAGAACTTCAGCGCATGCTGGCTGATGGGTAACAGCCCCTGCTTCTGCGCGGCCACTGCTATGCCGGCGGCGGTGTGGGTGTGGATCACGCAGTTGAGGTCCGGGCGCGCCATGTGGATCGCCGAATGGATGACGAAGCCGGCGGCGTTGACCCGGTGCCCGGCGTAGTGCGGGTCGACGATGCGCCCCTCCTGGTCGATGCGCACCAGGTCGCTGGCACGCATGCGGTCGAAGATCACCCCGTAGCGGTTGATCAAAAAATGATGCTCGGGCCCTGGAATGCGCAGGGTGATGTGGGTGTCGATCAGGTCGGTCATGCGAAAGTGCGCGACCAGTCGATACAGGGCCGCCAGCTCGCAGCGGGCCTGCCATTCAATCGGGCTCATGTGTTCGGGTTTGCTCACGAATACACCTCTTTAGGAACGTGGTGGACAGTCGGGTTGGCGCGCAGCCGGGCCAGGCCGCAGACGCCGATCAATGACAGGGCCGACAACAGGCTGAAGAACACCGCCAGCGGCAGCCACTGTCCGGAAAACTGGCTGGCCAGCAGGGTGCCGATCAGCGGCGTGCTGCCACCGGCGACCGCGCAGGCCAGTTGGTAGGCGATGGAGATCCCCGAGTAGCGCAGGTGCACCGGGAAGGCCTGGGTCATGTAGCCGGCGATCACCGCGTACAGCGCCGAGAGAATCACCACTGCCAGGGCAATGCCAAGGGTCATCAGCACAATGTTCTGGGTGCCGACCAACAGGAACATCGGGTACGGCGTGGCCATGCACAGCAGCGCCACCCACTTGAGGAAACGCCCTTCGCCGATACGCTCGGCCAGCAGCGCGGAGACCGGCTGGGACAGCAGCTGGATGATCGTCACCAGGAACAGGCAATCGAGAATGGTCGCCCGGGAAATGCCCTGGTACTGGGTGACGTAGGTGATCATGAAGGTGTTGGTGAAGAAGAAACCGGCCGAACCGATGGTCACCGCGGCGGCGGCGAACAGGATCTGCTTCCAGCAGCTGCGCAGCACTTCCATCACCGGGTACTGGGCGGTTTCGTTGTTGTCCCGGGCCTTGGCGAACTCCGGCGACTCATGCACGCCGGAACGGATCATCAGGCCGAACATCATCAGCACACCGCTGGCGAGGAACGGCAGGCGCCAACCCCACTCGAGGAAATCCTGCTGGTCCAGGCTGGTCACCAGGCGGAAGGCGATCAACGCCAGCAGCAGGCCGGCCGGGCTGCCGAGCTGGGCGAAGGAGGCGTAGAAGGTCTTGCGCTTGGCCGGGGCATGTTCGCTGGCCATCAGCACCGCCCCGCCCCACTCGCCGCCCACGGAAATGCCCTGGATGATGCGCAGCACAATCAGGCTGATAGGCGCCCAGATGCCGACGCTGGCATAGCTGGGCAACAGGCCGATGCCGGTGGTGGCCAGCCCCATCAGCGCCATGGTCACCAGCAGCATTTTCTTGCGCCCGAGGCGATCGCCGAGGTGACCGAACACCATGCCGGCCATGGGCCGGGCAATGAAGCCCACGGCGAAGCTGCCGAAGGCCGCCAGGGTGCTCATCACCGGGTCGCTGCTGGGAAAGAACACCTGGCCGAGGACCAGGGCCGCGGCCGTGGCATAGATGTAGAAGTCGTAGAACTCGATGGTCGTGCCGATAAAGGCCGCCGCCGCGGCTCGGCGCGGCTGAGGAGTGCTGTGCATGCAAGGACCCTGTGTATTTGTAGTTTTGGGCAGGTGCGGAAGGCTGATCACGCGGCGCTCTCTGGCGCTTGTGGGCTTTATCGCCGGCGTGCCAGGATTAGTCAATTTTCAAATCCTTATCTTTGCTATTAGCACTGCTACTACCTGGAGCCGCCATGCCCGCACCGCTCTCCACCTCCAACCCCTGGGTCGGTCGGCGTTTTCTCAACGATCGCCTGGACTGGAACCTGCTGCGCACCTACCTGGTGATCGGCCAGGAAGGCAGCATGAGCCGCGCCGCCGCGCGCCTGCACATCACCCAGTCGGCGGTCAGCCAGGCCCTCAAGCGCCTGGAGGAACAGCTCGACTGCGTGTTGATCGCGCGCAGCGGACGGCGCTTCGAGCTGACGGAAACCGGGGAGGAAGTGCTGCGCATCGCCACCGATATCTACGGCGATATCTCGCGCCTGGGCACCGTGCTGGAGAGCCGCAACGACGACGTGGTGGGCAAGATCCGCATCCTTACCGTCAGCGGTGTGCAAGCGCCGCATTACGACGAGTTCCTCGCCGATTTCCATGAGGCCCACCCGAAAATCGAGCTGGAAGTCGAGGTGATGGGCAGCTCGGACATCATCAGTTCGCTGCTGCAAAAAACCGCGACCCTGGGGGTCGGGCTGTGCCGCCTGCCACAACCCAGGCTGGAACAGCGGGTGTTGTTTCGCGAGCGGTATGCCTACTTCTGCGGCCAGCGCCACCGGCTGTTCGGCCAGCAGGACCTGAGCCTGCAACAGCTGGCCAACGAGAATTTCGTCAGCTTCACCAGCGACCAGTTGGGGGGCAATCTGTCACCGCTGACGCTGTTTCGCGACCAACAGGGCTTTACCGGCAAGATCGTCGCCTCCTCCACCAGTTTCGAGGAGATTTACCGACTGATCTGCGCGGGATTCGGTATCGGCTGCCTGCCGATCCACCTGGTCCGGCGGGATGTCGAGCAAGGGCTGCTCTGGCGTTTGCCGCCGGACGAGGGCGTGGTGGATTTCGATATCCAGCTGCTGTGGCACCGGGAACAGAAGATGAGCCAGGCCGAAACCCTGTTCCTGGACAGCATCCAGCACATGCTCAGTATTCGTGAGCAGGTGCCGGACAGCCTGATGTTCAAATGACTCAGGCGTGGGGAACGTCCGGCCCCTTGCCAGGGCTGGCGTACTGCGGCTTCAGGTGGCCTTGCTGATCGAGCAGCCAGGCATCCATGACCTGACGGACCACGGGGCCGGCGACCCGGCCGCCGGCCTCGCCGTTCTCGATCATCACCGCTACCACGATCTGCGGGTGCTCGGCCGGCGCGAAGCCGACGAACAAGGCATTGTCACGATGGCGCTCGCGGGTCTTCAGACGGTTGTAGCGCTCGCCCTGCTTGATCGCCACCACCTGCGCCGTACCGCTCTTGCCGGCGATGCGGTATTGCGCGCCGGCCGCTGCGTCGCGCGCGGTGCCCCGGGGCGCGTGCATCACCATCTGCATGCCGTGGCTGACCAAGTCCCAGTCGACCGGGTCCTTGAGCCGGATGTTCGGCATCGGGTGTTCGTCCACCGGCGCGACGCCATCGACGGTCTTGGCCAGATGAGGGCGATTCCACACGCCCTTGTTGGCGATCAGCGCCGTCGCCTGGGCCAGCTGCAGCGGCGTGACCTGCATATACCCTTGGCCAATGCCGAGAATCACCGTCTCGCCGGGGAACCACGGCTGGCGCCGGGTGGCGCGCTTCCAAGCCTGGGACGGCATCAGTCCCGACGCCTCCTCGAACATGTCCAGGGAGACTTTCTCGCCCAGGCCGAACATCGCCAGGTAATCGTGCAGGCGATCGATACCGAGTTTGTGCGCCAGGTCATAGAAGTAGGTGTCGTTGGAACGCATGATCGCCGCGTCCAGGTCCACCCAGCCGTCGCCGCTGTGGTTCCAGTTGCGGTATTTGTGGTCGACGTCCGGCAGTTGGTAGTAACCCGGATCGAACACTCGGGTCGAGGCGTTGACCACCCCGGAGTCCAGCCCGGCGATCGCCACCTCGGGCTTGATGGTCGAACCCGGCGCATACAGGCCGCGCAGCACCCGGTTGAACAGCGGCCGGTCGATGGAATCGCGTAACGCGCTGTACTCCTTGAAGCTGATGCCGGTGACGAACAGGTTCGGGTCGAAGCTCGGCTTGCTGACCATGGCCAGTACTTCGCCGGTCTTCGGATCGAGGGCCACCACCGATCCGCGACGGTCGCCCAGGGCCGCCTCGGCCGCCTCCTGCAACTTCACGTCGAGGCTGAGCACGATGTTTTTCCCAGGGATCGGATCAGTATGCTTGAGCACCCGCATGACCCGGCCCTGGGCGTTGGTTTCCACCTCTTCGTAGCCGACATGGCCATGCAGCTGGGACTCGTAGAAACGCTCGATCCCGGTCTTGCCGATCGACTGGGTGCCGCGGTACTCCACCGAATCCAGGACCTTGGCTTCCTTCTCGTTGATGCGCCCGACATAGCCGATGGAATGGGCGAAGTGCGCGCCCATCGGATAGTGCCGAACGAACTGGGCCTCGACCTCCAGCCCCGGCAAGCGGTACTCGTTGACCGCCAGCACGGCGATCTGCTCTTCGGTCAGCTCATAGAACAGGGTGACCGGCACGAACGGGTGGCGTGATTGCTTCAGCGCCTTGTCGAACAGCGCGCGGTCTTCGGCGGGCAGGTGCAGCAGGTTGACTACCTGGTCCAGCTCGCCTTTCAGATCTGTGGTGCGCTCGCGGGTGATGGTCAGGTTGAAGCTGGGGCGGTTGTCGGCCAGCAGCACGCCGTTGCGGTCGTAGATCAGGCCGCGAGTCGGGGTGATGGGCAGCACGTGTACCCGATTGTTTTCGGAAATGGTCGAGTGATAGTCGAATTCGACCACCTGCAGGAAGTACAGGCGCCCGATCAGGGTGCAGGTGATAGCGACCACCAGGAGCGCGCAAGCCAACAGTCTTTTGTTGACCAGCCGCGTCTCTTTTTCGTGGTCCTTGATCGGTATCGGTTCAGGCATTGCTACAGCTTCTCGTGAAATAAGGTGAACACGGGTGAATGTCAGTCCCTTGAAAAAACGAGCTGCACCATACCAAAAACCGTCCCGGCGCTTTCATGAAGAATTCGGCCGATTCGTGATATCCGCTCAAGATTGTTGTTCCGATTCATGCGTTTTTCCGTGGGCTGGGCCTGGGGATACTGCTGCGCTGTGATCCCTATGACCGTCTTGCCACGGGCGAGACGCTGGAGCCCTTCATGCACCCTCGTTTTCAACGCCTGCTTGGTAGGAACAACTTTTCCGTCGGCCTGGAACTGCCGCTCGATAACGACTGGTCCAGCGATGGCCAACGCCTGCGCCAGATCGAAGGTCGCCCCTTCGGCGTGCCGGACCTCAAGCAGCACGCAACCCTCGCCCGCCTGGCGGACCAGGCCGGCTTTCGCGCGCTATGGGTACGTGACGTACCGGTGTACGACCCGAATTTCGGCGATGCCGCTCAGGTCTTCGAAACCTTTTCCTACCTCGGCTATCTGGCCGGCATCACGCAGAACATCATGCTCGGAACCGCCGCGGTGGTCCTGCCGTTGCGTCAGCCGTGGCTGACCCTCAAGGCCGCCAACAGCATCGACGAGTTGAGCGATGGTCGCTTGCTGCTGGGGGTCGCCAGTGGTGACCGGCCGATGGAGTATCCGCTGTTCGGTGTCGATTACGCCCAGCGCGGAGAGCTCTTTCGCGATGCTGTCGAGCTGTTGCACAGCCAGGGACAGGATCATTTACCCGAGGGTGCGCATCTGCTGCCACAGCGTCCTGAAGCCGCACCGCTGCTGGTGGCCGGGCTGGGCCAGCAATCGCCGGCCTGGATCGGTGCACACATGGACGGCTGGCTCGCCTACCCGGGCACCCCGGACGAACATCGCCGACGCGTCGCGCTCTGGCGTGAGGTCGGTGGCGACAAACCCTATATCAGTTTCGTCCACCTGGACCTTGCCGCTGACCCGCATGCCCCCATGCAGCGCCTGCGCTTTGGTGGCCGCTGTGGGCGCCTGGCACTGATCGAGGAACTGCAGGCCCTGCGTGAGGCAGGCGTGCAGCATGTCGGCCTGCATCTGCGCCGCAGTGAACGCCCGGTGGCCGAGGCCATCGAGGAAATTGCCGAATTCGTACTGCCGAGGTTTCACCATGCCAACTGAATACAACGCCTGGAGCTGGACTGCAGGAGCCGGCCTGGAAGGCCTTCAACTGATCCGCAAGACATTGCCGCAACTGGGAGCGAATGAAGTGCTGATCGCCAATAGCGCGATCGCCCTCAACCCGGTGGACTGGAAGATCATCGAGTGGGGACATGCCGATTGGCATACCGGCCGCGTGCCTGGTGTCGATGGCGTTGGCGTGGTGGTGGCCGCGGGTTCCGCGGTGACGCTGAAGATCGGTACGCGGGTGGCTTATCACCAGTCGTTGAGCCGTGATGGCAGCTTCGCCGAGTATTGCCTGCTCGATGCCGATGCGGCGCTGCCGGTTCCTGAGTCACTGGATGACGCAGTTGCCGCCAGCCTGCCCTGCCCCGGCCTGACCGCCTTGCAGGCGCTGGATAAGGTCCCCGTTGTGGGTGCGCGTGATGTGCTGGTGGTGGGGGCCGGAGGCGCGGTGGGTTCGTTGCTGGTCCAATTGGCGGTGCAACGCGGTTTGCGGGTGTGGGCGACGGCGTCGGCTCAGCATCATGCGCGGTTGCTCGCTCAGGGCGCGGTCGGGGTTTTCGACTATCGGGCAAGCACCTGGCAAACCGAGCTGCAATCACGGTTGGGCGAGCGTCGCCTGCACGCGCTGTTCGATACCGTCAGCGGGGCTCAGGCGCGCAGCCTGGCAACACTGCTGGGTTACAACGGGCACCTGGTGTGCATTCAGGATCGCCAGGAGACAGCGCCATTGCCTGCATTCAGCAGCGCGATCTCACTCCACGAGGTGGCCCTCAACAGTATTCACGCTTACGGCAGCCGGGCCGACTGGCAACAGCTACGTCAGTACGCCGAGCAACTGATGAGCGGGACTGTATCGGGTCTGCTGCAACCTGCACCGCTGATTGAGTTCGACTTCAACCAACTGCCGGAGAAACTGCGGGCATTGAAGAATGGCGAGCAGCATGGCAAGTGGGTAGCCCGGCTGACCCACAGCAGCCTGGGACGTTAACGCCCGCCAAGGGTGCCTTCGGCTTGAGGTAGTTCTTGAGTCGAAGCGCACTGCTCTCCGGTGACTGGAAAGGCTTTTCCGCGCGCAAAAACAAAACCCCAACTGCTTTCGCAATTGGGGTTTTGGAATTTAATCTTGACGATGA
>NZ_JACNDE010000019.1:0-117680 GCF_017351415.1 Pseudomonas sp. FW305-25
GCGGTGAAACGTCTGGCGCCCGCTAGTAGCCGCGCTCGAGATTCGCCGGGTTCTCCAACGGCTGTCCTGCAAGAAAACGCTCGAGGTTGGCCAGGAAACCGTCGGCGATCTCATGCCGGCTGTTGGTGGAGACCGACGAGGTATGGGGCGACAGCCGCACCCTGGGATGGCTGTACAGCCGATGGCCGGCCGGGAGGGGTTCGGGTTCGGTGACGTCCAGCGAGGCCAGGCCGATGTGCCCGCTGTCCAGGGCCGCGAGCAGGGCGTCCTGGTCCAGCAGGCCGCCGCGGGCGATGTTGATCAGGTGCAGGCCGGGCTTGGCGCTGGCCAGCACCTCGCGGTCGACGATATGCCGGGTCGCTTCGGTCAAGGGCGCCGCCAGCACCAGATGGTCGCTACGGGCGAACAGCTCATGGATATCCCGCGCCGCCTGCACGCCCTCGACCTCGAACGGCGCCTGGCTCTGGCGCAGGGCAAGCACATTCAGGCCCAGGGCCCGGGCCTTGCCCGCCAGGCTGCGGCCGATCGCGCCAAAGCCGAGAAGCCCCAGGGTGCTGCCCTTGAGCGGGGTCAGCGCGGTGAAGTTCCACTGCGGGTCATGCACCCAGATCTGCGGCAGGTGCTTGGCCGCGGCGAAGATCGCGGCCAGGGCGAACTCGGCAATGTTCTCGGCCCCGCTGCCGCGCAGGGTGCTGACCGGCGGGCCGTTGAACAGCCACCTGGGGTAGAAGTCGATGCCCGACGACACCACCTGCACCCACTGCAATGCGTAGGGCCAGCCCGGAGGCGGGGTATCCGGCGCCAGGTAACCCCGCACATTGATCGGTCGCGCCAGCAGGATGCTGACCTCGGCCGGCAGGTCGCTGGGCACGCCGACGGGGACGTCGAGCACCCTGGCCCCGGGGTGAGTCTGCTCAAGGCGCTGGCGGATCACCGCGTTGAAGTCGGCATCCAGTTGGCTGGCGATAACGAGCTGGGTCATGACTTGTCCTTGTTCTGGCGCTGGGCGAATACCGCTTTGCCGACACCTTGCAGCACGGCATCGTTCTGCGGGGTGTGCACACGACCGCAGAGCACATCGCGGTAATGTCGTTGCAGCGGGCTGTGCCGCGACAGGCCGGGGTTGCCGGAGGCCTCGATGGCCAGCTCGACGGCGCGAATCGCGTTGCCGGTCACCAGGTACTTCAGTTGCGCGGCGTTGCTCGTCGGCGTGCGGCCTTCGGCGGCGGAATCCAGCAGGCTGCGGTTGGCGAACAGCAGGGTATCGATATGGCCGAGGGTTTCCTGGAAACGCGGCAGGGTTGCCAATGCCGCGCCGAGGTTGGACGGCTTGCGTTGTTCCAGCCAGCCCACCAGCCAGTCCCGCGTGGCCTGGGCGATGCCGTCGTAGACCGCCGACAGCAGCACCGCCATCCACAGGAATCCATCGCCATCCAGCTCCGGCTGCGGCGCGCTCCAGGGGCTGACGCTGACGGCGTGGTCCAGCGGCACCAGCACGTTGTCGAACAGCACTTCGTGGCTGCAGGTGGCGCGCATGCCCAGGTGGTCCCAATCCTCGACGATGCTGATGCCGGGGGTGTCCTTGTGCACCAGCCAGGCGCCGACCAGCGGATCTTCGTCGGTGCTGCGGGCCCAGACGCTGAACCAGCTCAGGCCATGGCTGCCGGTGGAGTAGATCTTGCGCCCGCTGATGCGCCAGCCGGCGGCGGTGCGCCGGGCGATGGTCGCCGGCAGGCCACCGCGGGCCGGGGTGCCAAGGTCGGGCTCGACCCGCAGGGCATTGATCAAGGCGCCGTCGCGCACCGCGTCGGCGGCCACCCGCAGGCGCAGGGCTTCGGGCCAGCTCTTGCTGTCTTGCAGGCGCGAATGCTGCAGGTACTGCATCACCAGGATCAGCGCGGTGGAGGGTTCGCCCTTGGCCACCGCGCTGATCACCTTGCGCGCCTGGGCCAGGCTGGCGCCGCCACCGCCCAGGTGCTTGGGCACCGTCAGGGCCAACAGGCCGTGCTGATGCAGCAGGGCAAAGTTGTCCCGGGGAAAGGCGCCGCTCTGGTCGTACAGGTGGGCCGTGGCGCCGAGTTGCTGGCCAAGGCCTTGCAGCAAGGCGTCGAAGTCGGCGACTTCGACCGGGTGCAGCAAGGGCGGCAGGGGAGAAGAAAGACTCATGGTGACTTCACTCGATCAAGGAGGTTGGGAGCCTGTTCATAGCGGCAGCAAGGCAAAACTTCGGTCCCACAGGGGACTGACGTCGAGCCGTTCGCTGAGTACGCCGGCGTCGAAGAACAGGTCGGCGACTGCCTGCTGCGAGGCGATGGCCTGGTCGTTGACGGCGATGATCCGCGACGGCTGGCTGCGGTTGTTGTACATGTCGAGAAACACCGCCTTGTCGACGCCCAGCAACTGCGCCGACTTGCTTGCCCAGGGCCCGGGGTTGTCGTTGATCCACTCCAGGGTGCGCGCCTGGCGCTGGATATAGTCCTGGATCGCCTGCTTGCGCAGCGGCTCTTCCAGGGCCGCGGGCCGCGCGGCGATCAGGTAGTTGCCGGACAGGTAGCCCAGGGCGGTCTTCAGTACCCGGGCGCCGCTGCGGAATTTCGCCAGCTGGATAAACACGCCATAGATCACCCAGGCATCGAGCTGGCCACTCTGGAAGGCGCTGAACCCATCCTGGGGCGTGAGCGCTACCGCGGTGATGTCGTTCATGCTCAGGCCCTGTTCCTTCAAGGCCTTGATCAGGAAGTAGTGCGAGGTGGTGGAGCGCACATAGCCGACGCGCTTGCCGCGCAACTGCGCGACCGACTCGACCTTCGAGTCCTTGGGGATCAGGAACACCTGGTTGTTCACGTCACCTTGCAGCACCGCGATCAGGCGTGGCTGGCGATGGCTCTGGATCGAGAAGATCGGCGGGATCTCGCTCATCCCGCCGACGTCCAGGCTGCCCGAGGCCAGGGCCTCGACTATCAGGTTGCCGCCGGCGAACTCCGAGTATTCGACCTTATAGGGGGTGTTGGCGGTGCCGGCGTCCTCGACGAAGTAGGAGTCCTGCCCACGGTAGGTGGCGACTCCCAGGGTCAGGTCGGCAAGGCTGTTGCCCTGGGCGAATACCCGTGGCGCGAACCCCAGCGATGACAAACCCAAGGCGCCGAGGGCCAGCGAGCTGGCGGTGAGGAAGCCGCGACGGTTGAGGTATTCGCTCATGCCACGGCCTCGCTCTGGGTTGCGCTGGCCTGGGACGCAGTGGCGTAGCGGTTGACCGGCACCGGCAGGCCGAGGTTGTCGCGCAGGGTCTGGCCGCTGTATTGGTCACGGAACAGGCCGCGTTGTTGCAGCACCGGCACCACCCGTTCGGTGAAGTACTGCAGGCCGTCCGGCAGCAGCGAGTTGATGATGAAACCGTCGGCCGCGCCTTCTTCGAACCATGTCTGAATGGCGTCGGCGACCTGCTCAGGGGTGCCGACGAAGTCGCGCCGTGGTCGGGAGAAGCGCAGGGCCACTTCGCGCAAGGTCAGGCCCTCATCCCTGGCCAGCTGCTTGATCCGCTCCGAGCCGCCTTTCTGGCTGTTGGCGCCGAGGTCGCCGAGGTCGGGGAAGGGCCCGTCCAGCGGGTACTGGCTGAAGTCATGGTCGTTGAACGGCCGGCCGAGAGCGACTATGGCGTCTTCGATGCTCACCAGCGCTACCGCCTGCTGGTAACGCTCTTCGACTTCTGCGGCATCGCGGCCAACGATCGGGCGGATGCCGGGCAGGATCGACAGCAGCTGTGGATCGCGGCCAAAGCCGCTGGCGCGGCGCTTCAGGTCCTGATAATAGGCGCGGGCTTCGTCGAAGCCCTCGGAATTGACGAAAATCGCATCGGCATTTTCGGCGGCGAAATTGCGCCCGTCCTCGGAGGTGCCGGCCTGGAAGATCACCGGTTGGCCTTGCCGGGAGCGCGCGATGTTCAGCGGGCCCTTCACCGAGAAGAACTCGCCCTTGTGCTCCAGGGCATGCAGCTTGCCGGGGGTGAAGAACTCGCCGCTGTGCTTGTCGTAGGCGAAGGCGTCGTCCTCCCAGGAATCCCACAGGCCCTGGACCACCGCCACATGTTCCTTGGCGATGCGGTAGCGCACGGCGTGGGGCGGGTGCTCGGCCTTGCCGAAGTTGTCGGCGGTGCCGCTGAGCCAGGAGGTGACCACGTTCCAGCCGGCGCGACCGCCGCTGATATGGTCCAGCGAGGCGAGTTGGCGGGCGACCTGGAACGGCTCGGTGTAGCTGACGGTGACAGTGGCCACCAGGCCGATATGCCGGGTGCTGGCGGCCAGGGCCGAGAGGATGGTCAGCGGCTCGAAGCGGTTGAGGTAGTGCGGGCTGGATTTTTCATGGATGTGCAGGCTGTCGGCGATGAACACGAAGTCGAACTTCGCCGTCTCGGCCAGTTGCGCCTGCTGCTTATAGAAGTCGAAGTTCACGCTGGCGTTGGCCAGGGCCCGCGGATGGCGCCATTCGCCCCAGCCGTGACCGACGCCATGGACCATCGCGCCGAGTTTCAATTGACGTTGTTTGCTCATGGTGGTGCTCCTGAATCCGTAGCCTGGTTAGCGGGATGCCTGGTTGAGTTGCACGCGCGGGGCGTTGAAGCTCTTGTCGAAGCCTTGGGAAACGTCGATGGGCCGGGTGAGGATGCCTTCCTCGCGGTAGATGTCCGCGGTGGTTTGCAGGCCGCCGATGACCTGGTCGTCGATCGCCACCGGCTGCATGTGCGTGGCCTGGGCCACCGCCAGGTGCACCGCCAGCGGCAGGCCGGTGACCAGGGCCTGGGCGGCGGCGAACTCCTGGGGATGGGCATTGGTCCAGCGGTAGGCGCGATCGACCCGGGCGACGAAGTCTTCGAGCTGCTGGCGTTTGTCGGTGATGGCCTGGCGGGTGGCGGCCAGGTACAGGTGGTTGCTCAGCAGGCTGTCGCCGCTGGCCAGCACCTTGGCCTGGCTCTGGGTGGTGGCGATGGTGGTGTAGGGATCCCAGGTCGACCAGGCGTCGGCGCTGCCGTTGTCCAGGAGGATGCGCGACTCGCTGGGCAGCAGGTAGATGAACTGCACGTCCCGGGTGCTCAGGCCGACACTGCGCAGGGCCTTGATCGCCAGGAAGTGGCCGATGGAGCCACGGGTGGTGACGATGCGCTTGCCCTTGAGGTCGCGGGCGTCGTTCAGCGGCGAATCCCTGGGCGCGAGAATGGCCGTGGTGTAGCGCCCCTGGGCGTGGACGATGCTGACCACCTTGAGCGGCGCGCCGGCGCCGAGGGCGAACACATAGGGCGCATCGCCCAGGGCGCCGATATCCACGGCGCCGGCATTCAGCGCTTCGCCCAGGGGGGCGGCGGCGGGGAACTCGGAGAACTGGATTTCATAAGGCACGTCCTGCAGCTCGCCGGAGACTTGCAGCAAGACCTTGATCGTGGATTTCTGATTGGCCACCCGCAGCGGTTGCAGGTCGGCGGCCTGCACCGTGGCGGCGAGGCAGAGAGTGGCAGCCAGCAACAGCGGGGTGATGAAGGGCAGGGTAAGGCGCATGACGACAGGCTCCAGGCGGGTGTCGGTGGTTGGGGGTCACCTCCGCCTGGAGAAAGGGGTCGGTCCGGGTGTTGCGTCGGCTGGCTCATGACCGCTGAAGGCACATGAGCCGGGCTTCAATTCACAGGGTTCAGATCACATAAAAACCGTGGGTGCCGTCGCGGGCCAGTTGCTCCACCAATCCGAACTCCCAGTCCAGGTAGGCTTGCATGGCTTCGTGGGGGTTGTCGGTGCCCTCGTAGGGGCGGCGATAACGGTCGATGCGCGGCGAGGCCAGGCGGGTTTCGCCCGTCTCCAGCGGCAGCTGCGCGGCGATCCAGCTGGCGGTGCCCTGGTGCAGCAGGAATACCGCCTTGCCGGTCAGGGCCTCGACCTCGGCGACTGCCAGCCGTGCCAACTGGCTGCTGCCGCAGGTCAGCACATAACGCTCGGCGGGCGGCAGCTTGGCCAGGACCTGCGGCAACTGCGCGCGCAAGGCCCACCAGGCCCCCGGGATATGCCGCTTGACGTAGTTGGCGCTGCTGGTGAAATCCAGCACCAGAGTGTCGCCTTCGCCCAGCCATTGGGCCAGGGTGTCCGGGCTGATTTCCTCGGCCTGGCGCGGCGCGGGCACCGGGGCCTGCCAGGGGCCTTGTTCGCTGAAATGTGCGGGCTGCAAGTCGTCCAGCACGTACACCTGCCAGCCCAGCTGCGCCAGCCAGGAGGCGGACATATTGGCGCGCACGCCATCGTCGTCCACCAGCACCAGGCGCGCGCCGCGCACACTGGCGAAATGATCGGTTTCCTGTACCAGTTGTCCGCCGGGGGTGGAGCGGGCCGCGGGCAGGTGGCCGGCCTCGAATTCTTCCACGGTGCGCACGTCGAACAGGTAGGTGCTGCGCTGCGTTTCCTGCTGCCAGCGTTGCAGATCGCCGAGACTGGCGCGGCCCACTCGTGCCTTGTCGGCCACCCGCCGGGCATCATCGGCGGCAACGGCGCGATGAGCTTCGCTGGTCGCAGCGAAGCGCCGCGACTGGCCGTGCTCCAGCGTCTGCCCGGCCAGGGTCCAGCCGATGGTGCCGTTGCGCAGGGCGGCCACCGGGTTGGCGATGCCGGCGTTGATCAGCGACTGGGTGCCGATGATGCTGCGGGTGCGTCCGGCGCAGTTGACGATAATCCGGGTCGCCGGGTCCGGCGCCAGCTCGCGGGCGCGTAGCACCAGCTCCGCCCCCGGCACGCTGATGCCACGGGGAATGCTCATGGTCTGGTATTCGTCGAAACGCCGGGCGTCGAGCACCACCACGTCAGCCTGGCTGTCGAGCAGGGCCTGGACTTCTTCCGCCGCCAGGGACGGCGTATGCCGCTGGCTTTCCACCAGTTCGCCGAAGGCCTTGCTCGGCACATTGACGTCGATAAACAACTCGCCACCGGCGTCGCGCCAGCCTTGCAGGCCGCCCTCGAGCAGGCTGACGTTGCTGTAGCCCAGCGCTTGCAGACGTTGCACGGCACGTTCCGCCAGGCCTTCGCCATGGTCATAGAGGGTGATTTGGGTATCGCGCCGGGGAATCCGTGAATACACCTCCAGCTCCAGTTTCGACAGCGGGATATTGGCGGCGAACAGCGGATGCCCCTGGGCGAAGGGCGCCTCTTCGCGCACATCGACGAGGGCCAGCTCTTCACGGTTCAGCAGCGCCTGGCGGATCTGCGGGTAGGAGCGGGTAGGTGCTGTGCTCATAGGGCTTGGCTCTCTTTGGACAGGTCCCAGATATTGGGCAGGAAGGCGTTGGAATAACCGGAAATGAACAGTTTCTCGCTGCCGTCGGCTTGGTACACCGCGCGGCGCACGGCACCGATATTGGCGCCGTAGACATGGATGCTGATGGACACCTGGTCGTCGAAGGCGTTGCTGACCTGATGGATGTCACCGATCTTCGGCGACACCGCCTCGACCTGGCCGGGCAGCAGCTGGATTCGCTGGCCCTCGGCCCGCAGGCTGCCGTCGCTCTGGCGGGCAAAGCCCTGGGAATACTCCGCGCCGCGCAACATACCGATCAGCCCCCAGACCCGGTGATCGTGGATCGGCGTGCGTTGCCCCGGCCCCCAGACAAAACTGACGATGCTGAAGCGCTGCCGGGAATCGGCGTGCAGCAGGTACTGTTGATAGCGCTCCGGGTCGGGGCGGGCGAAGTCTTCGGGCAACCAGTCGTCATGGCTGACCAGCTGGGCCAGCAGCTTGCCGCCGCGGTGCAGCAGATCGCCTTCGCGAGGATTGCTGTCGATCAGCTCCGCCAGGGCGCCTATGAATGCTCTGAGTCTCTCCGGGTGTCGGGCCTGGGTCATGGCGATTCCGTGGTCGTGGTCTAAGTTCGATATCAGGATTTAAGCATAATGATTTTTCTTAATATGCTATTTTTTTATGATTAGGTTATAGCTGAAAGGAATTTAGAACCCTTGTGAATAGCGTTAGACGTTATCGATAGATGCGCCAGGCTATCCAGCTACGCACATTCAAACTATGCTTTTCGAACATCTTAATGACTGTTCTCTATGTGCGGACCAAATGAAAATTGATGATATCGACGCCTTTGTCGAAGTGATTCGTTGCCAGTCCATCAGCCATGCCGCCGAGACCTTGCAACTGACGCAACCGGCGATCACCCGGCGGGTGCAGAACTTCGAGCAGGCCTTGGGCGTGGAGCTGTTCGACCGCAACACCAAGCCGCTCAAGCCGACCCTGATCGGTACCCGGGTGTACGAGCAGTGCCGGCTGATCCTGCGGGAAATGGATGCCCTGCGCGAACTGGTGGCCACCGATGCGCCGCCCACCGGGCTGTTGCGCCTGGGCGTGCCGCAGACCATCGGCGATGTGGTGCTGCTCGATGCCCTCAAGCACCTGCGGGTCGAATACCCCGAACTGCGCGCCCAGGTGGCCACGGGCTGGGGCAGCCAACTGGTGGGCAAGATCGAGCGTGGCGAGCTGGACGCGGCGGCCGCGCTGTTCCCGGCCGGCAAGATCTTCCCGGACAACATCATCGGTGAGTCGATCGGCAAGATGGAGCTGGTGGTGGTCTGCGCCAAGGCGCAATTGCCCAAGCGCCCGTGCAAGCTCGCCGACATCTACCAGAACGGCTGGATTCTCAATCCGGACGGCTGCGGCTTCCGTGCCGGGCTGCAACGCACCCTGTCGGACCAGGGCCTGGCCCTGCGGGTCAACCTGGAAACCTTCGGCACCGAGTTGCAACTGGGCCTGGTGGCCGATGGCCTGGGGCTCGGCCTGGTGCCGCGACCGTTGCTGGAGCGCAGCGCCCACCGCGAACAACTGGCGGTGATGCCGCTCAAGGACTTCAAGCCGGTGATGGATCTGTGGCTGATCTACCCGCATTTTCTCGGCAACCTGCAAGGGCCGGTGGATGCCTTTGGCAAGCTGGTCGCGGGCTCGCTGCAGAAGATCAAGAGCGCCGCGTGAGCGGGGTAAAGAGGGAGGGGAGAGGGACGGCTTAAAATAAAAAATAATGATAATTAGCTTAGATTAAAATGTGCTTTTTATTATTTTTTGCCTTCCCCTAGGCTTGCTGGAGTTCCTTAAAGGCCATCCAGGAAGTTTTGCCATGAGCAGCGTCAGTCCGTTATCCAGCGTCTCGAAAAATGTTCGCCAGCGTGTCAGCCCCGAAGAATGGGAGGTGCGCGTGAAGCTCGCCGCGGCCTACCGGCTGGCGGCCTTGTACAAGTGGACCGATCACATCTACACGCACTTTTCCGCGCGGGTGCCGGGGCCCGACGAGCATTTCCTGATCAACGCCTTCGGCTTGCTGTTCGACGAAATCAGCGCCTCCAACCTGGTCAAGGTCGACATCGACGGCACCATCGTCGACGACCCCACGGGCCTGGGCATCAACTACGCCGGTTATGTGATCCACAGCGCGATCCACGGCGCCCGTCCCGACCTGCATGCGGTCTTGCACACCCACACTCGCGACGGCATCGCCGTGTCCGCCCAGCGCGACGGCCTGCTGCCGATCTCCCAGCACGCCATCGGCTTTTCCGGGCGCGTGGCCTACCACGGCTACGAAGGCATCGCCCTCGACCTCGACGAGCGCGAACGGCTGGTGGCGGATCTGGGGGACAAGAGCGTGCTGATCCTGCGCAACCACGGGCTGCTCACCGCGGGCATCAGCGTCGAGCATGCGTTCCAGCAACTGCATTACCTGGAGCGCGCCTGCAATATCCAGATCGCTGCCCAGGCCAGTGGCAATGCCGAACTGATTTTCCCGCCGGCCGAGGTGGTGGCCAAGGTCGAGAAGCAGGCCGAAGCCTTCAAGAGTGGTGATGGGCCGGGTGTCGCCCGGCATTGGAATGCATTGATCCGTCAGTTGGAGCGTAGCGATACGGGCTACAAGGAGTGATGGTACGGACATGCCAGCGCGCTTACGCACTGTAGCCGCTGGCGTAGCCTGCGATCGGCTTGGGCGGCATTCCGACACAGCAGTCGTGAATCCGCAAGACGCGGTCTGCCTGACAAACCGCAGTCTCCGGTTTTGCGTCTGCTGCGCAGCCGATCGCAGGCTGCGCCAGCGGCTACAAGGCGTCAATCCAGCAAGGCGTGATGCTTTGTAGCCGCTGCCGAGCGAAGCGAGGCTGCGAACGACCGCGCAGCGGGCGCCAGGCCAGGCGCCGCCAAGGGTCAGTAATAGCGCGTCGGCAGGTTGGCGGGGCTGCGCCCCGACGCAGCCTGCGCCAGCGGCTACAGGGCGATCAGGGCTCCATGCGTCGGGGTTTCAGCTCAGGCGACTTTTTCCGCGGCCAGTCGCTCACGCTCGGCCACCAGTTTGCGGGTCAGCGGGATCAGGCGCTGGCCATAGTCGATGGCATCCTCGAGCGGGTCGAAACCACGGATCAGGAAGGTGGTGATGCCCAGGTCGTAGTAGTCGAGCAGGGCTTCGGCCACTTGCTCCGGGGTGCCAACCAGGGACGTCGAGTTGCCCTGGGCGCCGAGCAGCCCGGCGATGCCGGTCCACAGCCGCTTGTCCAGGCGCGAGCCCTGGGCCGCTGCCGCCAGCAGGCGGCGCGAACCTTCATTGGGCGGTTCGCGGCGGACAAAACCGGTCTGCTCGGCGAGAGCCGTGGCCTGCTGCAGGATGCGTTCGGCTCGGGCCCAGGCCTGCTCCTCGGTGTCCGCCAGGATCGGCCGCAACGACAGGCTGAACCTGATGCTGCGGCCATGCTTGGCGGCCTCGGCGCGCACCTGGGCCACCACTTCGCGCACCTGCTCGTAGGTTTCGCCCCACAGCGCATAGACGTCCGCATGTTTGCCGGCCACCGCGATGGCCGCCGCCGAGGAGCCGCCGAAATACAGCGGGATGTGCGGCTGTTGCGGCGACCGCACCGCCGAATACGCGCCCTCGACCTGGTAATACTGGCCTTGATAGTCGAAGGGCTGGTCGCGGGTCCATTCCTGGCGTAGCACGTCCAGGTACTCGTCGGTGCGGGCGTAGCGTTGGTCCTTGCTGATGTAGCTGCCGTCGGCGCGCAGTTCGCGGTCGTCGCCACCGGTGATGATGTGCACCGCGGTGCGCCCGCCATTGAATACATCCAGGGTGGTGAACTGGCGCGCGGCCAGGGTCGGCGCGGCGAAACCCGGGCGATGGGCGATCAGGAACTTGAGCTTTTTCGTCACGCTGGCGGCGTGCGCGGCGATCAGGGTGCTGTCCGGGCTGTTGGAGTGGAACGCCACCAGGGCGCGGTCGAAGCCGGCGTCTTCATGGGCGCGGGCGACTGTCTCCACGTAGTCGGGTTGCAAGACGGGGCCGCTGCGCGGGTGGATTTCCGAGGCGTGGTGGCCGCCGATAAAACCGATGAATTCGATACTCATGGTGGATTCCCTGTTTTCTTCCAATAGTTTTCCAATAGGCGTGATTCAGCCTCCACCGGGCAAGGGGTCGGTCCGTGGTGTCGAAAGTAGGCGCAGCGGGGGCAGGGTGTGAAATGCCGTTTTGTTCTAAGTTAATTATTAAATTAACTGATTATTTAAATGCTGCTTAATCAGTAATGCGCATTTTATAGCGCCGTGCCCGCGCCCTCCGCGAAGGACGCTGGCCGAGTCGGTTTACTATGCAAATAATTTATCTGGTTAATTTTCTATCTGATTTTTAATCATATTAGGTTATTCCCAAAAAGAATTTCACTGCGGTTTTTTATGCGAATAGCATAAATCCGAAGCTGAAACATGGCGCCTCCAGCCATGTGCTTGATGAGGAAGGAAGCCTGATGAGCGACAAGACTTTCGAGACACCGGGCACCAGCAGCTCGTTTTCCGTCGATAAGGCCGTTCGCTTCAACAGTACAGGGCAGGGTGGGGCGCGCTGGATCCCGCGGTGGCTGCGCAACTGGCGCACCCCCGAGGCGTTGTTGCGGCTGATCAGCCCGATCGTGCTGCTGTTGCTGTGGGAGCTGGCCTCGCGCTGGGGGCTGATTCCCCAGCGGGTGATCGCCGCGCCGTCGCAGATCGGCGGCACGCTCTGGGCCATGATCGCTTCCGGTGAATTGGGCAAGCATCTGCTGGTGTCGCTGCAACGGGCGCTGGTGGGCTTGAGCATCGGCGTCAGCATCGGGGTGGTCGCGGCGCTGATCAGCGGCCTGTCGAAACGCGGCGAGGTGGTGCTGGATTCGCCGATGCAGATGCTGCGCACCATTCCCTCCCTGGCCCTGGTGCCGCTGTTCATTCTCTGGTTCGGCATCGGCGAGTTCACCAAGATCGCCCTGATCGTCACCGGCACCACCTTCCCGGTGTACCTGAACCTGTTCGCTGGCATTCGCAATATCGACCCCAAGCTGATCGAGGCCGCCAACACCCTGGGCCTGAGCCGGCGCGAGCTGATCTGGCACGTGATCCTGCCGGGCGCCTTGCCCTCGTTTTTCGTCGGCCTGCGTTATTCCCTGGGGATTTCCTGGCTGGCCCTGGTGTTCGTCGAGCAGATCAACACCACCGCTGGCATCGGTTATCTGGCCAGTGATGCGCGGGACTTCATGCGCACCGACGTGATCGTCATCTGCCTGCTGATCTACAGCGTCCTCGGCCTGCTGATCGACGGCCTGATCCGCACCCTGGAACGTTTTGCCCTGGCCTGGCGCCCAACTTTCGTGAGGAATTGATATGTCGAGCATCGATCTTGTGGACGCGACCAAAACCGCCCATCCGGTACAACTGCGCAATGTGGTGCGCCAGTTCGGCGAGCAGCGGGTCATCGACGGCCTGGACCTGGACATCGCCCCGGGGGAATTCGTCGCGCTGCTGGGCGCCAGCGGTTCGGGCAAGACCACCTTGCTGCGCAGCCTGGCCGGGCTCGACAGCATCGACAGCGGCCAGTTGCGGGTGCCCAAGGCGCGGGCGGCGGTGTTCCAGGAGCCCCGCCTGATGCCCTGGAAGCGCGCCTGGAAGAACGTGATCCTCGGCCTGCGCATCCCCAATGCCCGCGCCCGCGCGGTGCAGGCCCTGACCGAGGTCGGCCTGGCCCACCGCCTGGAAGCCTACCCGGCGACGCTCTCTGGCGGCGAAGCCCAGCGCGTGGCCCTGGCCCGCGGCCTGGTGCGCGAGCCCAAGCTGCTGTTGCTCGACGAACCCTTCGCCGCGCTGGATGCGCTGACCCGGATCCGCATGCACCGGCTGATCATCGACCTCTGGCGCAATCACACGCCGGCGGTGCTGCTGGTGACCCACGACGTCGACGAAGCCATCCTCCTGGCCGATCGGGTCATCGTGCTGGCCAACGGCAAGATCGCCGAGCAACTGAGCATCGACCTGCCACGCGCGCGGGACACCGGCCAGGACGGTTTCCAGGAAATCCGCGCGCGCTTGCTGAGCCTGTTGGGGGTGGAAGCGGCGGAGCCCGCGCCGCAAGCAGCCGGCTCTGCACGCCAGTCTTCCAACAACAGCATTCGGCGGTTTGCCCATGGTTGAGCTTTTAATAAAGCAAGGTTCACGTTTTCGGAAAACCACGGCCCTGCTGCTGTCGGGGGCCATGTTGTTGCTTGGCGGTTGCGGTGAAAGCGGCAAGACAGAATCCACCTCCACGAAACACTCGGACCTGTCCGGCGTCACCCTGATCCTCGGCGACCAGGCCAAGGGCCTGCGCACGGTGGTGGAGGCGGCGAACGCCCTGGAGGGCATCGAGTACCAGGTGCAGTGGGCGAACTTCCAGGGCGCCGCGCCGCTGTTCGAAGCCCTGCGCGCCGGTGCCGTCGACCTGGCACCGGCTGGCGATACCCCGGTGCTGGCGGCGGCCACCGGTGGCGCGCCGTTGCGCATCGTAGCGGTACGCCGCGGCCAGGCGCGCGGCATCGCAATCCTGGTGCCGGCGGATTCGCCGATCCGCAGCGTCGCCGACCTCAAGGGGCGCAATGTGGTGGTGTCGTCGGCCCGCGGCAGCATTGCCCAGTACCTGCTGATTCGCGCCCTGGCCAACGCCGGGGTCGACGAGAAGGACGTCAAGGTCGGTTTCGTGCTGCCGACCGACGCCTTGCCGGCCTTCAATGCCGGGCAAATCGAAGCCTGGGCCACCTTCGGTGTGTATCAGGCTTTCGCCGAGCAGCAGGGCGCCCGAGTGCTGATCAGCGGCGAGGGCATCAACACCGGGCTGAACTTCATCACCGCCTCGGACGAAGTGCTCAGCGACCCACTCAAGCGCCAGGCCCTGAGCGATGTCCTGCAACGTTTCGCCAAGGCCCTGGAGTGGGGCCGGCAGAACCCGGACGAATACGCGCGAGTCTTCGCCAGGGTCAACGACATCCCGCTGGAGGTGTCGCAGACCCTGCGCCGTTGGGGCGACGAGTCGCTGCTGCCGGTGGCGGCCCAGGACGTCCAGGCCTTGCAGGAAGTCGACGACCTGTTCGTGGCCAAGAAGATCTTTCCCCATCGGGTCGATGTCCGGACGCTGACCGATACCGGAGTGTTTTCCGCGCCTTAGGTGGCGGTTGGCGGAAAGGAGGGCGGAGCATGGTGTCACGCTATTGACGGATTCGCGGCGTGGCGCGCTTACAATCGCAGGCCGCTGAAACCTTCTAGACGACTGGTCTAATCAGGCATATCCTCCGCGTCATGAAACCCACCTACGACGACACCCGCCAACACTTGCTCGATACCGGCCACCGAATGATGGCCGGCAAGGGCTTCACCTGTGTCGGCCTCAACGAGATCCTGCAGACGGCCGGCGTACCCAAGGGCTCGTTCTATCACTACTTCAAATCCAAGGAACAGTACGGCCAGACCTTGCTGGAGGACTACTTCCGCCACTACCTGGCGAGCATGGATCAAGGTTTCTCCACCCCTGGCCAGAGTGCCCGCGAGCGCTTGATGAGCTATTGGCAGAGCTGGCTGGACAACTACTACGTGCCTGGCGACGAGCAGAAATGCCTGGTGGTCAAGCTGAGCGCGGAAGTGGCGGACCTCTCCGAGATGATGCGCATCACTTTGCGCGACGGTGCCGAGCAGATCATCGACCGCTTGGCCGCTTGCATCGAGCAGGGCCACCTCGACGGTTCCCTGCCGGCCAGCGCCGCCCGCCAGACCGCCACCGGCCTGTATCAGCTGTGGCTGGGGGCGAGCCTGCTGTGCAAGCTGCACCGTGATGTCCGGCCCCTGGAAGACGCCATGATCACTACCCGGGCGATGCTGGAAAGCTGAATTAAACAGATCCTTTGATACCCGCTGCTAACCAGCGGGTATTTTTGGCCTGGTAACTAGACGACTGGTCTAATAAGTGCCGAGCCTGGCGACCCGTCGAATGCTTCTTGAAACGCGTCTCTGCCTGTGAAGGAGTTTGAATATGTCTCAGTCGAACCAGATCAATCGCAGCATCGTCCTCGCCTCGCGCCCCCATGGCGTACCAAGCGAAGCCAACTTCCGCCTCGAATACCAGCCGGTTCCCCGACCCGGTGCCGGGCAGGTGTTGCTGCGCAGCGTCTACCTGTCCCTCGACCCCTACATGCGTGGCCGCATGAGCGACGCACCTTCCTACGCGCCACCCGTGGGCCTGGGCGAGGTGATGGTCGGCGCCACCGTGAGCCGGGTCGTAGTGTCCAATCATCCGGATTACGCCGTGGGCGACTGGGTGCTGGCCTACAGCGGCTGGCAGGACTATGGGCTGTCCGACGGCACGGGCCTGACCCGGCTTGGCGCGGCGCCGGAGCATCCTTCCTATGCCCTGGGTGTGCTGGGCATGCCCGGGTTCACCGCCTACATGGGGCTGCTGGATATCGGCCGGCCCCAGGCCGGGGAAACCCTGGTGGTGGCCGCCGCGACCGGCCCGGTGGGCGCGACCGTGGGCCAGATCGGCAAGCTCAAGGGCTGCCATGTGGTGGGCGTGGCCGGCGGCGCGGATAAATGCCGCTACGCGGTCGAGGTACTGGGTTTCGACAGCTGCGTCGATCACCAGGCCGCGGACTTCGCCGAGCAACTGGGCAAGGCCTGCCCCAAGGGCATCGACATCTATTACGAGAACGTCGGCGGCAAGGTCTTCGATGCGGTGCTGCCACTGCTCAACACCTCGGCGCGGGTGCCAGTGTGCGGGGTGATCGCCCATTACAACGACACCGATTTGCCAGAGGGCAAGGACCGTCTTTCGCTGCTGATGAGCCTGGTGCTGCGCAAGCGCATCAAGATTCAGGGCTTCATCATTTTCGACGACTACGGTTCGCGCTACGACGAGTTCTACCGCGACATGTCGCAGTGGTTCGCCGAAGGGCGCATCAAGTACCGCGAGGAAGTGGTGGATGAACTGGAAAGCGCGCCCCAGGCGTTGATCGGCCTGCTGCAGGGGAAAAACTTCGGCAAGCTGGTGATTCGCGTCGGCGCCGACGACTGAGCCCGTGGCCAGTCGTCCATGGATGACTGGCCAGCCTCCTTTGCCGAGCCCGGATTATCAACCTGGGCCGACCGGGCGGCCTAGAGATCCACCGGCAGATGCCTCACTACCAGACCATGATCAACGCGGCGCTCGAGCATGTACTGGAGCGCCAGGTCTGCCTGCTTTCCGCGATTGCCGTGGACAGCCAGCCGGCCCTCTGAGCCCGCGAGCCCTGTTGAACCCCTATTGACGAAATAAGGAGTGCGAAGATGAACATCGGTTTTCTCGGGCTGGGCGGCATGGGCGCTGCCATGGCCAGCAACCTGTTCAACGCCCCGGTGTACCGCAACTATGGCCCGCAGATCGCCGAGCAACGCTTTTCCCCGGCGGCCTTCCGTTTGGTCCTGGGCCTGAAGGACGTCGGCCTGGCGCTGGACGCCGGTCAAAGCCGCCATGTGCCGCTGCCGTTTGCCAGCGTGATGCGCGATTCCCTGCTGGAGGCGGTCGCTCGGGGCGATGGCGAGCTGGACTGGACGGCTCTGGCGCGGATACCGCTGCGGCGCTCCGGGCAGGACTGACGCCTAACCGCGCAACGGCCGGCAGGCTTCTTCCAGGGCTGCGCGCAACGCCTGGCACAGACAATCCGGCTCGCCGCCCTGGCGAAAGCCGCTGACTTGGCGTTGCAGTTCGACGAAACACGGGCCCTCGGCAGTCCTTGCCAGGCTCACGCGCGGATCGGGCTGGACGTAGCGTGGATCGCCCGGCGCCAGGTACAACCCGTTGAGGTTCTGGTAGTCAGCGTCGATCCAGGCGTACAGGTGATGCTCGAAACCCTCGGCAAACCGATAACGACCGAAGTCCATCACCTGCAATTGCAGCGGCTCGATGCTGGCTGTTCCGGCCAGTTGCACATTGACCCCATCGATCAGCAGCGGTGCGCCCTGGTTATCCGCCAGCAAGCGCTGCAGGGTCTCGGCGACCTGGCCACTGACCCGCAGCGCTTCGCCGTCGCGCCGTACCCGCAGTTCGCCATTCTCCCGGCCAACCTGAAAGCGCACCGCACCACAGCTGCTGGCAGTCAGGCCATAACGCCGCAGCAACAGTTCGGCCTGCATCAGGGCGCCGGCCAGTTCGGCGCCTTGCCAGTAGCGTTGCCACTGGCAGCGCGGGCGGGTGCAGGGCCGGCGCAACAACAGCACCGCCGGTTCTGCCGGGCGCCCGTCGTGCCACAAGGCGTCGAAGCCCAGATCGATCAGGGCATAGGCTGGCAACGGCGTGATCGCGCCGCCGGCGTGGTTCATGGCGGCGAATACCAGATGCTCCATCAGCACTTCGTGCACCGCTTCGGCCAGGGTCAGCAAACCGTTGGAGTGGGGCAATACCGGGGCTTCGTCCGGCGGCACGCCGATGCCCTTGATGTCGAACAGCACCTGCGCGCTTTCCGGGGAGCACAGCACCGCGGCGCGGCCATAGCGAGGCGGGCGCCAGGCTGCCACCCGGCGGCCGTCGAGGGCGATAGGGGTGTTGATGCCCCGTGCCGCCGCCTGGCTGGTGGAGATAAAGGCGGCGTTGTGCAGCAGCCAGAGGTCGATCGCGGCCTGCTCGTCGGTGCCGTGTGGCGTCGCCCAGAGGCTGCCAAAGTCGGCGCGGATCGCCCCGTAGCTGGCGAACAGCACCCGGGCGCCGGCCACCCCCAGCAGCTGTTCTTCGGCCAGGGCCTGGCCGCTGCCGGCGTAGTCCGCCAGCTGCCTTACCCGTGGGCCGGCCGCGAAGGGCAGGTCCAGGTCATGGTTCGGTTCATCGAGCGAGTCGAAACGTTTCATCAGTGGCCTCCGGCCCAGGCGGCGAGGCGCCGTGGCTGGTCGAGAGCGGCGAGCGGGTCCAGCAGAATCCAGCTGTGATGCAGGTCCAGGGTCGGTTGCGGCCCCTGGGCCACCTCGCCATGGCGCCCGAGCATGGGCAGGTCCCGCAGCGCGCCGCAGGCCGGGGCGCAAACCCCGAGGGCCTCGGCATGGGGGCTGTAGCGCAGCCGCTCGAACAGCGGCCGCTCGCGGGTGCGGATCGGCACGAATTGCCAGCTCGGCGCCAGCGTGCCTTCGACGGCCCAGGGTTCCAGGCCGTAATCGCGCAACCGCGCCAGCAGCTCCGGCACCTGTTGTCTGAGCCTGTGGGTGCGCGCCTGGACCGCGGCGACGGCGGTTATCAGCGCCGGCAAGGCTTGGATCGACAAGGGAGCGCTCGATGCCGGTCGTGCCCGCGAACGCTGGCCCGGCGACCAGACATCGATCTCGCCATCCACCGGGCTATCGCCACACAGCGCGCCGCCACCGCCGATATCCAGGGGTTTGCCATGGCCCATGGAAGTGACCACCAGCGAAGCTCCGGGGCCGCTCAGATCCCAAGCGCCGGCGCTGTCTTCGATGATCGGCAAGCGCTCCCCCAGCAGGTGGCGCAAGGCGGGGATATCGCAGGGCAGGCCGTATTGATGGACCGCGATCACCGCGTCCAGGCCATTGATGTGGGGCGCCAGGGAGGCAGGACTGAGCAGCAGCTCGGCGGCGTTTTCGATAATCACCGGCACCGCGCCGGCATTGAGCACGGCCGCCACCACCTGATGGCAGGTAGCGGCCGGAACCGCAACCCGCCAACCCGCGGCGACGCCCAATTGACGCAGCGCCAGTTCCAACGCCGCTGTGCCGGAGCCCAGCAGGGCGCCGTAGCGACGCCCATAGAACTGCGCGAGCCAGGACGAGCACGGCAGCCGATCGACTTCCCGTGCCCGCCACTGGCCATCGGCGGGAAGCGCGATTACTTGCACTTGTCCATGGCGCAGGCAGTCAAGGCCTCGACCTTGCATTTGTCCATCGCACAAGCGGTCAGGGCTTCGACCTTGCACTTGTCCATCGCACAAGCGGTCAGGGCTTCGACCTTGCATTTGTCCATGGCGCAGGCGGTCAGGGCTTCGACCTTGCACTTGTCCATGGCACAGGCGGTCAGGGCCTCCGCCCGGGGGCCGCCGATGCGCCAGCTGGTGAACTTGCTTTCCGGCAGGGCGCCGCGCTTGACCACATCCAGATGCAGGGTGCGGGAATCGTGGTCGTTACATTCGAGGAGGATCTCGTCCTCGCCGATCGCGAAGTGATCGTGCAGCAGGCAGAGTCCGAAGCGATCCAGGTTGCCGTGGCGCTCCAGTAGCTCATGCAGGTCATTGATGAATTGCGCATCAGACGCCCCCAATGGCATGGCTTCGTCAAAGGAAGGATTGGTGTGTCCGTTCATGTGGTGTACTCCAATATGTTTGATTTAAACCGGTCATCTTCATCAACAGTGCGCGGTACGTTTCTGCCTCATGCACCTCCTTGTTCCGACGGAACCTTGCTTGCGGATACCCAAAGGGAGTCGATGCTCAAGCGATCGATGGCCTGGCTGAAGTCCCTGGTGAAGACCGGCGGGCTGATGCGGCGCACGTTGACCGCGGCCGAGATGAAGGCGAAATCGATGCTGCCGTAGAGCAGGCCAACGCCTTTGCGCGCCAGGCCCGGCAGAGCCTGACGTGAGTCGATACGGGCATGTTCGGCGTGAAGAGCCGAAGAAGCGGGCTTTTTCCTGTCCATGTGCAGCCTCGCGAAAGAGAGGGTGATCCGTCCCTCACGAGTAAGTTAAAGCAGGAAAACAGCGGGTTGCCAGTAGCGTTTCCGACAGCCGGAACGGTGAGTGTGAAGCCCGATAGCCAATCGCAATTACCCCTGGCTTTTCATCGCCAAATGGAAGTATTGAGCCGCTTGCCATGGCCTAGTATGGCGGCTGTAGGGCGTTGTAAGGCGATTGGCGTGCCGAGGTTAACCGGCCCGGTGCGCAGGCAGTCGGTTGTTCGGCCATCAGAAAAAGAACCGGTCGCGACACAGGTGTCCCCAAGGACAGAGGGACCGGTCTGCAGCACATGCAAGGAGCAGCGCATGACACCCGTGAAGCTGATGTTGAGCATTTTCCTTCCTTTGGTGCTGTTACAGGCCTGTAGCAGCGATACGAAAAACCCCTGCGGCGACAAGCCCGGCGAGCGACTCGACGAAGCCAAATGCGTCGGCCGCGATGCCGGCAGCCTCAGAGGCGCCGACGAGGACTATTTCGCCGACATGGACTACGGCGTGTCCAGGCAACCGCAACTGCTGGTCGAGCGACTGTCGCCCTTCATCCCCGGCATTACCGAACAGCAGGCGCTCCAGGCCTTCGCCCGCGGGCGCAACAACTGGATCGTCTGGACCGCCGGCAACGATGCGCTGTGGGACAAGCTCTCGCGCGACAGCGTCGGCAACCTGGACCTGCTCAAGACCGTCTCCAACCACCCGAGCCTGAAATACAACCGCGATAAACGCTGGCAAGTGCTGGGGGTGGTCAACGAACCCTGCTACGTCAAGGGCGAGGGGCCGCGTGACGATCGCTACGGCCTGTGGCTGGACAAGCGCGACCCGTCCTGCGCCGCCGACCCTTTCGAGGACGAAACCAAATACCCCGGGGTGAAGATCGGCGCCCGAGGCAAGAACCTGCCGGTGGGCTCCTACTACGGCTACGGCACCGGGATCGTCGGCCTGCGGCTGTTCCCCAACCCGGACTTCGACGAGCACGCGCAGAAGAAGTGGGACGCCAAGCGCTATTACGAAGACCCGGCCTATTACAACGACAACAAGCTGGTGAAACCTTACCGGGTCGGCATGTCCTGCGGCTTCTGCCATGTCGGGCCGAACCCGACCAACCCGCCGGCCGACCCTGAACATCCGGCCTGGTCCAACCTCAACTCCAACCCCGGCGCGCAGTACTTCTGGGTCGACCGGATCTTCATGTGGAACCAGGACCCGAGCAGCTTCCCGTACCAGCTGTTCCACACCTCGAAACCGGGAGCGCTGGACACCTCGTTCGTCTCCACCGACTACATCAACAACCCGCGCACCATGAACGCGGTCTACAACCTCAAGGCGCGCATCGAGCTGGCCTCGAACCTGGGCAAGGAAAAACTCGCCGGCGGCGGGCTGAACAACCGCCAGTTCAACGAGGTGCCCGGCGTGCCGCCGGACAGCCCGCTGGCGCAGTTCTACAAAAAACCCGACACGGTGTTCACCCCGCGGGTGCTCAAGGACGGCGCCGACTCGGTGGGCGCGCTCGGGGCCTTGAACCGGGTGTTCATCAATATCGGCCTGTACAGCGAGGAGTGGACCACCCACTTCCGGCCGCTGATCGGCGGCAAGCCGATCACCCCGTTCCGCATCGACGTGGCACGCAAGAACTCCTCCTACTGGAACGCCAACGAGGCGCAGACCCCGGACCTGGCGTTGTTCTTCCTGGCCTCGGCGACCCCGGACTACCTGAAGAACGCCCCCGGTGGCGCGGCACACCTGAGCGAACCGGCGGCGGTACTGGAGCGCGGCAAGGAAGTCTTCGCCGACACCTGCGCCCGTTGTCACTCCAGCAAACTGCCGGAAAAGGCCTGGACCTTCTTTCCCGACCATGGCTGCGTGAACGACGGTTACCTCAAGTGCTGGAACAATTACTGGACCTGGAGCAAGACGCCGGAGTTCAAGACGGCGATGCGCGCCATCGTCAAGGATGAGAAGTTCCTGACCGACAACTTCCTCTCCACCGAACTGCGGGTGCCGGTCACCCTGACCGAAACCAACGCCTGCAGCCCGCTGGCGACCAACGCCCTGGGCGGCAATATCTGGGACAACTTCTCGTCGGAGTCGTACAAGCAATTGCCGGCGGTAGGCTCGGTGCTGGTGCAGAACCCCTACACCGGCGAACCCTGGGAATACGCGATGCCGGCGGGCGGACGTGGTTATACGCGGCCAGCCTCGCTGGTCAGTGTGTGGTCCACCGCGCCGCTGCTGCTGAACAACCGCCTGGGTCAATTCCACTGGAAGGGCGGGGTGGAGGACCGCATGGCGTCCTTCGACAGCTCGATCGAGATGCTGCTGTGGCCGGAAAACCGCACCGGCGACTTCCAGGTCATGACCCGCTCCGGCAAGACCCATATGGGCACCGTCGACGTCACCAGTGAGACCAGCTATCTGCGGGTCAGCAGCGGCTATCTGCCGACCTTCCTGCAGAAGCTCGAAGGCCTGTTCAGCCACTGGCTGCCGTGGCTGTTCGGCGAGGATGGCATCCAGCTCGGGCCGATCCCGCAAGGTACGCCGGTGAGTCTGCTGTCCAACATCGACCTGGAGAAACGCGACCAGGTGCTGGACCTGCTGCTGAAGATCAAGCACGACCTCAAGCAACTGCCGCCTGGTGCCTCCGACGAGGAAGCCCGCAAGGTCTTCGCCGGCCTGGTCAAGCCGCTGCTGCAGGTGAGCAAGTGCCCGGACTTCGTGGTGGACAAGGGGCATTACTTCGGCACCAGCTTCCTCAAGGAGGAAGCGCCCCTGAGTGATGCAGACAAACGGGCCTTGATCGCCCTGCTGAAAACTTTCTAGGTGGCCAGCGATGAACAACGAAACGGATTACGAGTACATCGTGGTCGGCTCCGGGGCCGGGGGCGGCACCGTCGCCGCCCGCCTGGCCGAACAGGGCCGCAAGGTGCTGGTGCTGGAGTCGGGCAGCGACCCGGCGGCGGCAGACACCACCGCCCCGCGGCTGCCGGAGGAGTATCAGGTGCCGGCGTTCCACCCGCGCTCCACCGAGAACGATGCGATGCGCTGGGACTTCTTCGTCCGCCACTACAGCAACGACGCCCGCCAGTCGCAGGACCCCAAGTTCACCCGGACCTTCCAGGGTGAGAACGTCGACGGGGTGCTGTATCCGCGGGCCAGTTGCCTGGGCGGCTGCACCGCGCACAACGCGATGATCACCGTCTACCCGCACAACCAGGACTGGGACCATATCGCGCAGATCACCGGTGACCCGTCGTGGAACGCCAGTGCCATGCGCGAGCACTTCCAGAACCTGGAGAACTGCCATCACCGGCCGTTCCAGCGGTTTCTCTCCTGGTTCGGCATCAACCCGTCGCGGCACGGCTTCAAGGGCTGGCTGCACGTGGAAAAGGCGGTGCCGGAAGCGGTGATCGACGACCTGTCGCTGGTGCGCTCGATCGTCAAGTCCGCCGAGCAGGCGTTCAAGACCCTGGGCGAAACCCTCAAGCGCATCGGCTGGCAATTGCAGGGCGTGGGCGACCCCAACGACTGGCGGCTGGTGCGCGAGGAAGCCATCGGCCTGCGCTATCCGCCGCTGACCACCCGGCACCACCATCGCCACGGCACCCGTGAACGCCTGCTGGATGTGCAAAAGCGCCACCCGGACAACCTGCACATCGAGCTGGACGCGCTGGTGACCCGGGTGCTGCTCGATGACCAGCAGCGCGCCTATGGCGTGGAGTACATCAAGGGCGCGCGGCTGTACCGGGCCTGCACCTTGCCGCGCAATGCCACCGGTGAACTGCGCCAGGTGCACGCCAGCCGTGAAGTGATACTCGCCGGCGGCGCCTTCAACACCCCGCAACTGCTGATGCTCTCCGGCATAGGCCCGCGCGAAACCCTGGAAGCCAAGGACATCCCGGTGCGGGTCGAGTTGCCGGGTGTCGGGCGCAACCTGCAGGACCGCTACGAGGTCGGGGTGGTCAACCGGATGAACTTCGAGAATTGGGAAGTGCTCAAGGGCGCGCGCTACGCCAAGGGCGATCCGCAGTACGAGGAATGGGCCAAGGGCAAGGTCGGGGTCTACAGCACCAACGGCGCGGTCCTGGCGATCATCAAGAAATCCCTGAAGCAACGGCCACTGCCGGACCTGTTCTGCTTCTCCCTGCTGGCGCTGTTTCGCGGCTATTTCCCCGGCTACTCGAAGCTGATCGTCGAGCACCTGAACTACCTGACCTGGGCCATACTCAAGGCCCATACCAACAACAACGCCGGCTACGTCACCCTGCGCTCGAAAGACCCGGCCGACACCCCGCTGATCAACTTCCATTACTTCGAGGAGGGCAGCGACACCCAGGGCGAAGACCTGCAATCGGTGGTGGAGGGCATCAAGTTCGTGCGCAACCTGGCCCAGCCGTTGAAAGACGCCGGGCTGATCGCCAGCGAAGAACTGCCTGGCGACGCGGTACAGACCGACGAACAGCTCAAGACCTTCGTCATGAACCAGGCCTGGGGCCACCACGCCTCCTGCACCTGCCCGATCGGCGCCGACAACGACCCGATGGCCGTGCTCGACAGCGCCTTCCGCGTACGCGGCGTGGGCAACCTGCGGGTGGTGGATGCCTCGATTTTCCCGAAAATCCCCGGCTTCTTCATCGTCACCTCGATCTATGTGGCGGCGGAGAAGGCCGCGCAGGTGATCCTGCAGGATGCTGTTGCAGTACGGGCGCAGGTGGCGCGCGGGGCAGGGCAGGCTACGGCCGGTGCGGACAGAGTGACCACGGTGGAGGCGATGGTTGCGTCAAAACGCTGAACGCTGGACAGGAGGCCGAGCCGTCGAAAGGCTCGGCCTTTTTTTGCCTTCACGGCGTGCCCGGATGCGGATCCGGATACTCAGCCATCACCTCCAGCGGCTTGGCATAAGGCCCATCCCACAATTGCCCGTGCAGCTCACCGATGCGCCTGGCCATCGCGCTGTCGTGCATCACCACTTCCAGGTTGCGCGAATTGTCCAGGTAACCGCCAAGCCAGTTGCTGGTGCCGACCCAGGCCACCTGCCCATCGATCTCCATGGTCTTGCTGTGAATCACCCGCGCATAGGGAATGAACCCCTGGGACGCCTGGGGCAGGGTGACGATCTTGACCTGGACATTGGACAGCACCGCCAGGCTTTTCAGGTAGGGCAGTTCCAGCTTGTCGGTGTTCCAGTTGGACACCAGCAACTTGATCGACACGCCCCGCGCCGCGGCTGCCCGCACGGCATTGTCGATCACCGCGTAATAGGGCCGGGTCCGGTCAGGCCCGTAGGACAGCGGCGCATAGTCCAGCAGTTGCACCCGCACTTCGTTCTTCGCTTCGGCCAGCAGGCGCGGCAACTCCTGTTGCGAGTCGCCCACGCCGGGCGGGTTGTAGCGTTGCGGGCTGGCCACCAGGTAATTGCCGCTGCGTAGCGGCGGCTGGCCGGGGGCGGGCAGGGGCACCGGCTGGTTTGCCGCCACGGCCGCCTGGGCCTGCCAATCCTGTTCGAAGATCGCCTGCACCTGGGCCACGGTGCTTTCATCGCTGATGCGCAACCCGGTTTCGTGGATATGCTCCAGCGAACGCCAGTCGAAGTTCTGGCTGCCGACGAACGCCTGTTTGCCATCCACCACCATGTACTTGGCATGGATGATCCCGCCGCTCACCTGAGCGTAGGGCAGTACCCGGAAGGTCAGGTTGGGAATCGCCCGCAATCGCTCCAGGGTGGCGGGATCTGACAGCTTCAGGCCCTTTTCTTCCAGCAGGAAGCGAATCTTCACGCCGCGTTTGCCGGCGGCCTCAAGGTGTTCGATCACCGTGCCCAGCACCGACCCGGGATGGTCCGCCGCATAAAACTGGCCGATGTCGATCCGGCTTTTCGCGCCATCGAACAGCTCGATCCACACGGGGCCGGGTTGCCGCAGATCCGCCGTGCCAAGCGCGGTGTCCACCGGCACCGTATGCACCAACTCGAACCCCGCAACGGCAAAGTCCGCCTGGGCCAGCGGACTGATCAGCAAGCCAGCCAGGCCTGCGATCCGAACGCTGAGCAGCGCTCGTGGAAATTTCATGCATACGGACATAGGCGTCTCATGTCGAAAAAAGGCGGGCGTGGCCTGCGCCCGCCCTGGGAAATTACGCGGTGCGGCTGTGCAACGGGCTCGGCGCCCGCTGCGGCACCTCATCCTGCACACGGGCGCCGGTGGCCGCGCGGATCAGCAGCATCTTCAGTTGATCGTTGATGCGCTCCAGGCTGTCCTGGAAAAAATTATGGAACACCACGCAGAACAGGGCGATGGCGATCCCCAGGCCGGTGGCGAACAACGCCGTGCCGATACCGCCGGAAATCTGGCCCGGGTCGGACACCCCGGCGCTGGCCAGGGCCTTGAAGGTGTCGATGATCCCCAGGATGGTCCCCAGCAAGCCTAGCAAGGGGGCGGCAGTGGTGATGGTCTCGATGATCCACAGGCTGCGGGCCAGTGGCGCGCGGGTCGACAGGTACTGGCTCTCGATCACGTCGTCCAGGTCCTTGCGCGAACCCTGGGCAGCCTTTTGCGCCAGCACCGGCAGGACCATGCTCAAGGGCAGGCTGTCGCGGCGGGTCGCGCCTTGCGGCAGGTCCCGCTCGCTGTGCACGTGACCGCCCAGGGCCTCCATCAACGCCCTGGCCTGGCGCCGTACATAGGCGAAGTAGAGACCGCGCTCGATGGCGATGAAGATCGCGATGGCCACCGCGGCATACATCACATAGAAGGTGATGTCGTGAAGCAGGTTCATGTCCATGATGCTTTACCTCATTCTTCGATAATGGCGGATGACGATCAGAAATTCGCTTCCAGGGAGACGGTCACGGTCCGTTCCAGGCCCACGATGTAGGCCGGGTCGCCGTCACGGAAACCGCCGTAGGGCGCGGCGTTGGTCTTGGTGGTGTACACGCCGTCCAGGTACTTCTTGTCGAACAGGTTGTCGACGTTCAGGCGCAGGGTCGCGTCCTTGATCACTTTCTTGTCCACCGGCAGGTAGATACCGGCGCCGAGGTTGAACACGGTGCGTCCGGAAATGGCTTCGTCGTTGGTCAGGTCGCCATACAGCTTGCTGGTGTATTTGCCGCCGAAGGTGCCGTAGAAGCGCCCGTCGTCGTAGCCGATGTTGGCCGCCAGCATGTTCTTCGGCACGTTGGCGAACTGCTTGCCGCTGGTGGGCAGGACAATGGCCTTGCCGGCGTTGTAGACGGTCAGGTCGTCCTGCTGCTCGGCGCGGGTGTAGGTGTAGGAGGTGTAGTAGTTGAAGTGGTGGGGCAGCAGGCCGCTCCATTCCAGTTCCAGGCCGCTGTTGTCGACGGCGCCGGCGTTGATGTCGGCGAAGTCGCCGTTGATGTCCCTGGACGAAACCTGGCGGTCCTTGAATTGCATGTAGAACAAGGTGGCGGCCAGGGTCATGTCGTCGCCGCTGTAGCGCCAGCCCAGCTCGTGGTTCCAGCTGGTTTCCGGCTTGGAATCGATGGAGCCGACACCCTGGTCGTAAAGCACGTAGTTCTGTGGGATGCGCATGTTGCGCGACAGGCTGTAGAACACCTGGTCGCGCTCGTCGATCTGGTATTTCAGGCCGACGTTGGGCAGCAACTTGTTATAGGTCTGGTGACGCTTTTCCGGCTGTTCGGTGAGGCTGCCGTGGTTGCTGCCGTCACGCTTGACGTTCATGTAGGCCAGGCCGGCCACCAGGGTCCAGTCCGGGGCGAAATACCAGGTGTCCTGGGCCCAGACTTTCTGCGCCGGGGTAATGGTGAAGCGGTCGCGGCCCTGGACCTTGTTGCCATTGGCGTCCACCACGTTATCCGAATCCGGCCAGGTACTCTCCGGCTTGCCGCTGCTCTTGAGTGGGATGAACGGCTGGGTCTGGCTCTGGCGCGCGCGCTCATACCAGTAGCCGAATTGCAGGCTGTGGTCGCCCAGGTCCCAGTTCAGCTTGGTGGTGATGCCCGGACGCCAGGTCTGGGTGCGCGAAGGGCGGTAATAGACGCCGCTGGTGGAGGAGCCGTCGGCATTGTACTGGGCGGCGGTCTGCAGGTTGCTGAGGTCGAACACGCCGCCCCGGTTCGAACCGCTGTTCAGCGCATAGCTGGAGGCGCCCACGCCGCTGCCATTACCCCAGTAGTAATACGGGATGACCGACAGGGCCAGGTTGTCCGCCAGTTTGAATTGCGTGTTGAGTACCGCGGTAAAGGTCTGGAACGGGTTCTGCGCCAGGGCGTAGTAGCTGCTGACCTTGCCGTTGCTGCCCAGGGCCGGCGTCGAAGGGTAGGGGTCGTACTTGCGACCGTTCTGCTGGAACTGGGTCTTGGTCAACTGGCTGTAACTGTTGTTGTCCTGCTCGTGGTACTTGAGGATCAGGTTGGCCGTGTTGCCGCCGCCCATGTCGAAGAAGCTGTTCCATTCCACCTTGTCCGCCCGCACCGCACCGTCGCCGCGCCATTTCTCGCCTTCGGTGTGGGACAGCGAGAGCCAGTTGCTCAGGCCGTTGACTTCGCCGGTATTGAGCCGGGCGAAGGTCTTGAAGGTGCCGTTGCTGCCAGCCACCTGCTTGACGAAGGCGCCGGTTTCCTTGGTCGGGCGGATGGTCACGATGCCGATGTTGCCGCCGCTGGAACCGATGTGCGGGCCATCGGCTTCGGCCGCGCCCTGGGTGACGAAGATCTGCTCGATGTTTTCCGGGTCGCCCAGCAGGTTGGAGTACAGCGCGTAGTTGCCGGAGTCGTTGATCGGCATGCCGTCCACCGACATCCCCACCTGGTCGGAGTTGAGCCCGCGCATGGTGAAGCGGAAACCCGAAAGCCCGGTGGCATCTTCGCTGGAGATGTTCAGGCCCGGGGTGTATTTGAGTTTGTCGACGGCGTTGCCGGTGGCGGTCTGTTTATCCAGCGCCTCCTTGGTCACCGTGGAGCGTGCCTTGACGCTCTCCTCCTGGACCATGTAGCCACCGCCCGCCGTGGCCTTGCCTTGCACGCCAATGGTGCCGACGTCGCTGTCGCTGGTGTCTGCCATGGCGATCCCATGGCCCATGCTCGCGGCAACGAGTGCCAGATGAATCCGGGTGAACTTCATCACTGTCGTCCTGCTGTTGGGTGCTTACTGCACGCTGTAGTTGAAGGTGGCGGTGAAACGTTGCTCGTTGCGCCCACCGAAGGCTTGCTCGGGGAACGGCTTGACCTGCTTGATCCGGCGCAGGCTGTTGGTGGCGGCCCGGTTCAGCAGCATGCTTGACGCCTGGGTCTGGATCCCGGAGTCGAGGACGCGGCCCTGGCGATCCACCAGCAACCAGACCACCACCTCGCCACTGGGGCGTTCGAGGGACGCCTGGCGTCCGGTGGGGTACTGCTTGTAGGTGTCCAGCTCGTTGCGCAAACCTTTGAGATAGCCGCCTTCCAGGGCCTGGCCGTCGACTTTCGGCGGGGCAGGTGGCGCAGGCGTCGGTGTCGGGGCGACGGCGGGTTGCACGGGTTTGGCGGTGGCCGGCGGCGTGGGTGTCGGCGTTGCCTTGGCGGCCACGGACGCTGGCTTGGGCTTGGGCTTGGGTTCAGGTTTCGGCAGTGGCTTTGGTTGTGGCTTGGGCGGCGGCGGAGGAGGAGGGGCCGGCTCGGCGTCTTGGTCTTCGATGACCGGCGGCGGTGGTTCCTGTTCCACCACGGGCTCGGGGACGGCCTCCGGTTCTGGTTCGACCAGGGCGATTTCAACCGCCGACTCGTCATACACCGGCTGCACTTTCAGGGTTTGCGACTGGATACCCAGTGCAATCAGCACCAGGGCGATCAGGGCCGGGACACTGCCCAGCAGCTGACGCGCACGAAACAGGGCGTACATGATCAGGACTTGCGCGTGGCGATGGAGACCGAGGTAAAGCCACCCAGGCGCAGGGTGTCCATGACCTCGACCAGGCGGGAGACTTCCACGCCCTTGTCGCTGTTGACGATGATGGTCGACTTGCTGTCAGGCTTTTGCGCGGCCTTGAGCGCCGGCACCAGGGCTTCGACGCTGAGGTCCTTGCCATCGAGCTGCAACTGGCCTTCCAGGCCCAGGGTGAGGATGAACTTGTTCTGCGGCTTGAGCTGTTGCGAACTGCTGGCGCTGGGCAACTGGGTCTTCATGCCCAGTGCCGGAATCACGTTCAGGCTCACGAGTACGAAAAACACCAAGAGGAACATCATCACGTCGATCATCGGGATCAGTTCGATGTGCGCCTTGCGTTTTTTCGGTTCGTCCCAGGTTCTCATTCCGTTACCCCGTCATTGATTAGGGGCGCCACGCTAGCAACGGAAAATGACCGATTGGTTAACTTTAATTTAAGCTTTTAGGTGTCTAGGACGCGGATTTCAGAAGAACCATCAGTTATTTTTGATGGTCATGAAATTGACATGCCAGGGGCGCATTTTTGCGCATTTATCGGCGAGCCCCTCGACATGAGCGCTGCACTTCCTTCGTTACTCACCCCGCGACTGGCGCTCAAAGCGCTGCAAAAACACCAGGCCGAGACACTGTTCGAGTTGGCCAACGGCCCCGGGATCGCTGACAACACCGCAGCGATTCCATCGTACGGGCTGTTGCGCGCCGATTGGCAGCCCGCATCATGAGCGACGATATCCGCAAGCCGGTGGATCCGGGCCGTCGCCGAGTGCTGTCGGGCCTGGCGGTGGCGACGGCTTTTTCGATCCTCAGCCCCTTCGTCCGTAGTGCCGGCATCGACTACCCGTTCACCCTGGGCGTGGCCTCGGGCGATCCGCTGCCGGATGGCTTTGTCATCTGGACCCGCCTGGCGCCGTTGTTCAACGCGGCCGATGGGCGTGGCGGCTTGAACCGTTCGGTGCCGGTGCGCTGGCGGGTGGCCAGTGACGCGGCGATGAGGCGGGTCGTGAAACAAGGCGAAGTCATGGCCACTGAGCGTTTCGCCCATTCCGTCCACGTCGAGGTCGCGGGGCTGGAGGCTGGGCGGCCCTATTGGTACCAGTTTGAAAGCCTCGGAGCACAGAGTCCGACAGGGCAGTCGCGCACGGCTCCACCTGTGCACGCGATGGCGTCGGCGCGGCTGGGCTTTGTCTCCTGTTCTCACTGGGAGCGCGGCTACTTCAGTGCCTACCGCCACCTGGCCGCGGAACAGCCTGACCTGGTGTTCTTCCTCGGCGATTATATTTACGAAAAATCCTATGCGCCCGACTCCGGCAAGATCATTCGCCCCCACAGCAGTGACGAGGCGCTGGACCTGGTGGGCTATCGCAACCGCTATGCCCAGTACAAGACCGATCCTGACTTGCAGGCGCTGCATGCCAGCGCGCCCAGCGTGGCGACCTGGGACGATCACGAAGTGCAGAACGACTACGCCAATCGCTGGTCCCAGGATCCGGGGACTCCGGTAGCCGCGTTCCTCAAGCGGCGCGCGGCGGCCTATCAGGCCTTCTACGAACATATGCCATTGCGCGCCACCAGCCTGCCGCGGGGGCCGGACATGCGCATTTATCGGAACCTGGACTATGGGCGACTGGCCCGATTCCATGTATTGGACGGCCGGCAGTACCGCTCCGAGCAACCGTGCATTGCGCCCAATGGCAGCCACCAGGGGCATATCGCCGAAGACAGTTGCCTGGATTTGCGCGACCCCGGGCGCACCATGCTGGGCTGGCAGCAGGAAGCCTGGCTGGACCAAGGCCTGGCCCGGTCCCGGGCGCAATGGAATGTGATCGCCCAGGACCTGCTGGTGGCGCCGCTGCTCCAGCACGTCCCGGCGAGCCAGGCGCTGGGGTCTTGGACCGACGGTTGGGACGGCTACAGGGCGACTCGCGAACGCGTGCTGGCCTCCATCGAACGCCGGCGAGCCAGTAACCCGGTGTTCTGGGGCGGCGACATTCATTCGTTCTGGGTCACGGACCTGCATGCGCGCGCCCACGACCCTGATTCGCGGATCGTCGCCACTGAATTCGTCGGCACCTCGGTCACGTCCGACGGCCAGTCGTTCGACGCCATCCTGCCCTTCAATCCCCATGTAAGGTTTTTCGAGAGCCGCTGGCGGGGATATGTGGCGGTGGAGCTGGAAGAACGGAAGATGCTGACCCACCTGCGGATCATTTCCGACCCCAGGGACCCGTATGCCAGTGTCTCGACCCTCAAGTCCTTTGTGGTGGAGTCGGGGCGGGCGGGGGCGATTGCGGTCTAGTCAGTTCCACTCAAAATGCTGGCCGGGCCAATCATTTTGAGTGGATCTGCAGCGTTCAGAAGGTTGCGGAAAAACGCCGGTTTTCGAACGGCGAGGGCAGGGCAGGTGGCCCAGGATTACTGCTTTGGTTGCCAGGCTGGCGATTCGGCCGCGGCCTTGAACCTGGCGCGGTTTTCCGGAGTGGCCGGTGGCTCCGAATCACCGAAGATCGCCTTGAGCCAATGGCCGTCGGTAGGGTTGGGGAAGAGGACGAACTTGCGGCCGAACTGCTCTTTGTCTTCCGTCATCAGGCTGTTGCGCTGCTTGACGTCCGCGACGTAGTACTTGCGTTTGAAGTCATTGAGGTTGTCGCCCAGCATGACCACCACCTCGTAGTCCTTGGCGATTTCCGTTTGCCGTGGCTCTTTGTTGGAGCTGTCGCGATAGACCGTCAGGTGTTGTTCATCGGCAAACGGCAGCTTGTTCTTGCGCAAGTTGGCCAGGGCATATTCCTTGGTTTTTTCGCCCTGGTCGCGGCTGGTGACGTAGAACACCTCGACCCCCTTCGATTGGGCGTAATTCAAGAACTCCACTGCCCCGGGCGTGGCGACCGGGCCATTGTCGGCGACCCACTGGTCCCAGGCGCCGTCATCGAAAAACTCTTTCCCCGAATTGATCATGTAGCCCCAGTAGCTGTTGCTACCCAGCACGGTATCGTCGACATCGCTGATGATGGCCAACGGTCGGTCGCCGTCCTTGCGGGCTTGCAGGGCCTGGTCCAGACGCATCCTGGCGATGTTGAAGCCTTGGTAATAAAGCGCCTCGAACTCAGCCGCCGTCTGCTTCCAGGCAACCGCCGCGGTCAAGAGATTGGAGGGGGAACTGGCAGCCTCTTCGGCAAACACAGGCGTCCACTGGAACATCAGAAGCGAGAAGAGCGCAGGGGTAATCAAGGCTTGGTTTATTTTTGATTTCATACTCGATACCTGAATGGAAACGGAGCGGGTAAATACACAGCAGGGCAAAGATGGCGCCGCGCTGACCAATACCGCCAAGGGGTTCTATAGCACTCGGGTGCCCCGCTCAATACGGGTGTCGTGTTTTGAGATCAATGAGGCGTGATTCCGACTCAGGTCCCGCATGCAGAGGTTCAAGGCGCGCGCATCGCCGTGAAAATGGATTTTCCATTGCCGGGGCAAAGCCCAGAGCTCCAGGGGGATGCGCGTCAATATACTGGCTTTTTTTGACGCTAACAGCCTCGCCTTAAAAATTAGACGTATTATTGACACGGATGGCATCCGTATCCCAGTATCCGCTTCTGTTTTGCGTCATTTAACTGATGTTTTTTTGACGCCGGACTTCTGAAGCCCTCCAGAAAAAGGCGATACAGCCTTTGTTAAAGAGCAGGTATCCACGGAAAGATCAGCCATAAGGCCAACAGCCATGGCTCATTTTCGTGGGGGTGCCGGCTTTAGACGATGGGGATTGCGATATTTTTTAGGGATGATCTATGTCTGCCAAACGAGTACTGGTAACCGGGGGGGCTGGCTTCATTGGTTCCCACTTAGTGGATGCGTTGCTGGCAAGAGGCTATGCCGTTCGGGTTCTGGACGATCTCTCTACCGGCAAGGTCAGCAACCTGCCGATGGACAGCGCGGCCTTGAAACTGGTGGTCGGCGATGTCGCCGATGCCGCGACCCTCACTGAAGCCATGCAGGGGTGCTGCGCGGTGGTGCACTTGGCGGCTGTCGCTTCGGTCCATGCCTCGGTCGAACACCCGGCAGCTACTCATCGGAGTAATTTCATCGGCACGCTGCGGGTATGCGAGGCGATGATCGCCGCAGGCATCCGTCGAGTGGTCTTTGCCTCCAGTGCCGCGGTTTACGGCAATAACGGGGAGGGCACCCCGATTGATGAAGACACGCCCACGTCCCCCCTGACGCCTTATGCCGCGGACAAGCTTTCCAGCGAGCACTACCTGAATTTCTATCGCCGCCAGCATGGACTGGAGCCGGTGATCCTGCGCTTCTTCAATATCTTCGGGCCCCGCCAGGACCCATTGTCGCCGTACTCCGGGGTGATCAGCATTTTCAGCGAGCGAGCGAAAAGCGGACGGCCGATCGTGGTGTTCGGCGATGGCGAGCAAACCCGCGATTTCGTCTATGTCGAAGACCTGGTGAAGATCCTGCTCCAGGGCCTGGAACACCGCCAGCCCGCGGCTGATGCCACCAATGTCGGTCTCGGCGGGGTCACCACGCTCAATGACCTGATTACGGCCCTGGAACGGATCAGCGGCAAACCCCTAAGCGTGAGTCATGCCGCTGCCCGCTCGGGCGATATCCGGCATTCCAAGGCCGACAATCGCCGCTTGCGCGAACGCTTTGACCTGGGGTCGCCAACCACCGTGGCTGAAGGCCTGGCACGGCTTTACCACAGTCTTTAATGCCACGCCTTGCGGGCCCGGTTGCAGAGGGCTCGCGGGTCCGGTATCGCGCGGATTGATTTACTCAAGAGTGATTTATGGACATCGAGTTTCGCAGGGGGCGTGTTTGCAAAGGGGTACGGCGGCTGTTTACCGCGCTGGCGTTGTGTGCGACCCACTCGGTGGTGCAAGCCTCGCCGGCGGCGCCCGCCAGTGTCGGGTTCTGGTACGCCGATCGGCCACCGCTTCAAGAGTTGGCGCAGTTCGAATGGGTTGTGGTCGAGCCGGGCCATATGAGCACCGCCAATGTTGCCACCTTGCGCGAACTTGGCAGCCAGCCGTTCGCCTACCTGTCGGTGGGTGAGTTCGATGGCGACCGCGTCGCCCTGGACAAAGCGTCGCTGACCCGCAGCGCAAGCGCTACGCGTAACAAGGCCTGGAACAGCCAGGTCATGGATATTTCGACGCCAGCCTGGCGCGAACATCTGTTCAAGCGTGCCAAGGCGTTGCAAGGGCAGGGTTATGCCGGTCTGTTCCTCGATACGCTCGACAGCTTTCAATTGCTCCCCGAGGCTCATCGCGAACCGCAACGCAAAGCCCTGGCATCGTTTCTGCGGGAACTGCACAGCCGCCAGCCGAACCTCAAGCTGTTCTTCAACCGGGGCTTCGAAGTGCTGGGCGAGCTCGATGGCGTTGCCTCGGCCGTGGCCGTCGAATCGATCCATGCCGGCTGGGATGCCTCAGCCAAGCGTTATCGCCCGGTTTCCGAGTCCGACCGCAACTGGCTTGAAGGTGAGCTCAAGCCACTTCGCGCGAAAAACATGCCGTTGGTGGCCATCGACTACTTGCCGCCCGACCGTCGCGAAGAAGCGCGCAAGCTGGTTCGCCAATTGAGCCAGGAAGGCTTTATCCCGGTGGTCACCACCCCGGACCTCAATGCCATCGGCATGAGCACCGTGGAAGTACAGCCGCGGCGCATCGCCATGCTCTACGACCCGCGCGAAGGCGAACTCTACGATCACGCCGGGCACCGGATGCTTGGCGGTCTGCTGGAATACCTGGGCTATCGGGTGGACTATCTGCCGGCCGATGCCAGTTTGCCGTCCCACAGCTTCGCCGGCCTGTACGCCGGGGTGGTGGTGTGGATGACCAGCGGCCCACCCCAGGACAGCCGTGCCTTTAATGGCTGGATTGGCCAACGCCTGGACGAACAGGTGCCGCTGGCCATCATGGCCGGCCTGCCGATCGAGGATCGCGCATTGCTCAAGCGCCTGGGGCTGAACCTCGCGGCGCCGGGGGCTCGCGGCGCACTGCGAGTGCTGAGCCAGGACAAGGCCCTGATCGGTGGCTTCGAGGCGCCGGTAGTGGCGCGTACCCGAGAGCTGACCCGTGTGACGCTGCTGCCCGACGGGCCGCAACCGGCCCTGTTGCTGGGGGATGACCAGGGCGGCAAGTACGCCCCCGTGGCCATCGGCACCTGGGGTGGCATGGCCCTGGCGCCTTATGTGGTAGAGACCAATGTCGAGCGCAGCCGCTGGATTCTCGACCCCTTTGCCTTTATCCAGAAAGCCCTGCGCCTGCCGGCACAACCGCGCCCGGACACCACCACCGAGAACGGCCGGCGGATCGCCACGGTGCATATCGACGGGGATGGCTTCCCATCCCATGCCGAAGTGCGCGGCACCCCTTATTCCGGGCGCCAGGTGCTGGATGACTACATTCGTCCCAACCCGTACCTGACCTCGGTTTCGATCATCGAAGGGGAGGTCGGGCCCAAGGGCATGTCGCCGTTCCTCGCCAGGGAGCTGGAGCCCCTCGCCCAGGAGATCTTTGCCGATCCCAAAGTCGAGGTTGCCAGCCACACCTACAGCCACCCGTTCTACCTGCAGCCGGAAAAGGCCAGGCAGGACGAGGACTTCCACGCCGAATACGGATTGCGCCTGAACATCCAGGGCTACAAGACCCTGGACTTCAAGCGCGAGATCGTCGGATCGCGGGACTACATCAACAGCCGCCTGACCACTGCGCAGAAGCCGGTGAAGTTGCTCTTCTGGCCGGGGGATGCGCTGCCCAGCGCCGAGACCATCAAGCTGGCCTACGACGCCGGGCTGAAAAACGTCAACGGCGGGCAGACCATCCTGACCAAAGCCAATTCGTCGCTGACCGGCCTGTACCCCTTGTTGCGTCCCACCGAAGGCGGCTTGCAGTACTACGCCCCGGTGATCAACGAGAACATGTACACCAACCTCTGGAAAGGCCCGTATTACGGCTTTCGCGACGTCATCGATACGTTCGAGCTGACCGACAGCCCACGGCGCCTGCGCGGCATTCACCTGTACTACCACTTCTATTCGGGCACCAAGCAGGCGTCGATCAAGGCCATGGCCGATATCTACCGCTTCATGCGCGGCCAGCAGCCCTTGTCGTTGTGGATGAGCGACTACCTCGATCGGGTCCATGGCCTGTACCAGGCCAGCCTGGCCCGCACCGCCAATGGCGACTGGCAGGTCCGCGGCATGGACGGCTTGCGTACCCTGCGCCTGGACCCGGAGCTGGGCTGGCCGGATCTGGGTCGTTCGCGGAACGTGGCCGGTGTCCGCGATCTGCCCCAGGGCCGTTATGTGGCCTTGAGCGGCGACCGTGCGCTGCTGGCCCTGCGGCCCGAGCGTGACCCGCGTCCGGCATTGGAGCTGGCGAATATTCCCTTGCGTGACTGGCGTTATGTGAGTGACCGACAGGTGAGCTTCTCTTTTGCCGGCCAGTTCAACCTGGAGTTCTCGGTGCGTTCGGCCAGCGCCTGTCGGGTCGAGGTCCGGGGCCAACGTTATGCCGGCAAGTCCGAGCAGGGCCTGTGGCATTTCCAACTTCCCATGAAGCAGGTGAGTGATGCCCAACTCTTCTGCAACTAAGGCGCCACGCGCACGGCTGCTCAACCCCTGGGCATTGCTGCTGGTGGCGATGGTCGTCGGCGTGCTGCTGTGGGCGACCTATCGCAACGAAGATACCTTCCGTCCCACGCTCGGCCCCCCGGACGAAGTGTCCGCCAGCTATGCCGAGGTGCTGCTGGCGGCCCATCCGGAAAACAACGAATTGCGCACCCAGCTGCTCGACCTGCTGATTCAGCTGGGCGATTACCCGAGGGCGGAAAAACACCTGGCCCAATGGCCACAGGCCGAGCCAGCGCTGAAGTCCTACTACCGCCTGCAACTGGATGCCCTGGCGCTGACCAACAGCACCGACGGCCCAGCGTTGCAGGCCCTGGCCGAACGTTTCAAGGTCTTTGACTACAAGACACTGCCATCCCCCCAGCTCGAGCGCCTGGCCACGCTGGCCTTGAGTGTCCAGGCCCCGGGGCTGGCCGCGGACGCCTATGCCGAACTGGCGCGTCGCGATCCAGGGCAGCGTGAGCATTGGCTGCCCGAGGCGGCGAAGTGGTACCAGGCCAGCGAGCAACCCGGACGCGCGGCCGACCTCTATGTGCAGTTGCTCGATGCCAGCCAGACGCCAGAAGCGCGTCACCAGTTCCTGCAGGAAGCCTTCAACACCCTGGTGGCGGCGGATCGCGGCGCTCAGGCGGCCGAGCTGTTGGCCCGGGAACTGGCCGCCCAGCCGGATGCGCAATTCGATGCTGCGCTGCTTGACCGGGGCGTCGATGTGGCGGTAGCGCACAAGCGTCCGGACCTGGCCGAGTCATTTTTCATCGCATGGCGCAAGTCGCAGCCCGACAACCCGGAAATCCTGGCCAAGGAGTTCAGGCAGCGACTGGCCTTCGGTGACCTCAAGGGCGCTCATGCGGCGGGCTCGCAACTGCTGGAGCAACATCCGGAGGATCCGTTGCTGCTGGAGCAGATGGCCCATCTCGCCGAATGGCGGGGCGACTCGGCCTCGGCGCTGGGCTACTGGATCAGCCTGAGCAAGCTGCGGGATAACCCGGCCGAGTTCGAGCACACCTGGCGCCTGGCGATGCAGAGCTACGACTTCGACCGGGGCATTCCGCTGCTGGCGGGGATCATGGACAGCCGCGCCCTGAGCAATGTCGAACTCGATGCCCTGGTGTACGCCGAAGAATCCCGGGGCACGCCCGAGCAGGCGGAAAAGTGGTTGCGCCGCTATGTCGCCAAATACCCGAAGCACCGCCTGGCCTGGGTCCGCCTGTTGCAGAACCTGGAAAACACCGAGCAGTACCCACAGCGGCTGGCGGTCTGGAAGAACTTCGCCAGCCGTTATCCGTTGACCAGCGCCGAGCGGGTGGACTGGGCCAACAACCACCTCAAGCTGTTTGACAGCCAGTCGGCCTGGAAGGTGATCACCGCGGTCGACGGCAACAAAATCAACGACCTCGACTACTGGCAGTCCCGTGCCGCGCTGGCCTGGGACCTGGAGTCGGACGATGAACTGCAGCTCGCACTGGAGAAGATGCTGGCCATCAAGGGCTCGCTCAATACCGGCGACGAGAGTGAGCTGATCGCCCTCTATCGCACCCGCGATCCGCGCAAGGCCTTGCAGTTGACCGTCGACAGCTGGCGCCAGGGGCACAATCCGCGGCGCCTGGTCGCGGCCCTGCAATTGGCCCAGGAGCTTCAGGACTGGCCATTGGTGATCGATCTGCTCAAGGAGGCTGACCAGTACCCGGAAGCCGCCGACTATTCCCAGGTCCTGGCAGCGCGCGGGGCGCTGCAGGTCCACCAGGGTCATCACGACGAGGCCCTGCGCCTGTATCGCCTGGGCTTGAGCCGCTTCCCGGAGGACAACACCTTCCGCGAACGCCTGATGTGGCTGTATGTCGACCTGGGGCGCACGGGCGAGATCAAGCCGCTGCTGCAACAATGGCGTTCCCTGGCGCGCGGTGACAGCACGCTTTGGCTGCCGTTTGCCGCCGCCAGCCAGTTGCTGGGGCGCAATACCGAGGCCCTGGCCTGGTACCGCCTGTACCTGCAAGCCAATCCCCGGGACTGGATGGTCCAGGCGGCCTACGCCGATGCCCTGGAAGGCGCCGGTTATGCCGACTCGGCCCAGCGCCTGCGGCTCAAGCTCAATCGTCAGGTGACGCCCGAGCAGATCCGCGCCACGCCCCAGGGCTATGCGACCTGGCTGCGCCTGGTGGCCAGCAGCTACTCGTCGCGCAAGGCGCAGAACAAGGCGATGCAATGGCTGGACGGCTCCAGGCCGATGCTGCAGTTGTGGTTCGAGCAAATGCTGGTGCGCCTGGATGACATCAATCAGTCGGCGCAGAAGGATGACTGGCTGGCCTGGGCCCGCGCCCGTGGCCTTAAGGTCAGTCGCTACGAACAGATCCAGCAAGCCCTGCGCGGCAACAATCGCCAAGCCCTGGAGCGCCTGGTGGCCAGCGATGGCCTGGACCCGGCGCAGCGGGTCGAGGCCCTGAACAGCCTGGGTCGTGGCGGCGAAGCGCTGGCCGTCGACCTGTCGGCGCTGGGCGAGGACCAGCCTCCCGCGATCCGTGAGCAATTGCGGCGCCAGGCCATCGAGATGACCGAGCGCACGCCCCAGGGCGTACAAATCGCCTGGGAACGCCAGGATTACGGCGGACTGGTGTTCAACGGCCCGCGCCTGAGCGCTGCGCGTTACCTGAATGACGACTGGTACGCCAAGCTCGTGGTGGAGCAGGGCCGATACAGCGGCGACACCCTCGATGAATCACGCCTGGGCAACGAGACCAATACCGGATTGACCTTGCAGCGGCAGTTGGAGGACGGCGACTACAAACTGATCTTCGACAGCAGCCTGCGCAAGGACGATGACCGCAACGGCCTGGGCGCCAGCCGCACCTGGCAGGTGGACAGCGGCAACGAACTGGACGTCGGCGCCGACTGGCACCGTAAGAACGAGGACAGCGGGCTGATGCGTGCCTTCGGCCAGCAGGACGATGTCTGGGTCGGCGGGCGGCATCGCTATTCGGCCCGTGACCAGTTGTCCTGGAGCCTGGCCCAGCGCTGGTTCTCGACCCGCAGCGGCGATGACCTGGGCAGTGGCCAGGCGTTGAAGATCGAGTTCGACCACACCTTGCAGTTCGAAGGGCCGAACTGGGCATTGCGCAGCGGCATCGACTACCAGCAAAACAGCCTGGACCACCGTTCGCTGCCCAACCTGGCCAATACCCTGGGCGGGGGCATCGACCTGGCGGGGGCCGGCCTCGAGGATCCGAACCAGATCACCAGCCAGACCCTGCTGCAAAAGCGCTACGGCCAGCTGTTCTTCGGCAGTTCGTGGCGGCGTGGCTTCCCCGGGGCACTGAACCGCACGCGTGGGCAGTACACCTGGCTGGTAGACGTCAGCTCAGGCTGGCAGTGGACCGACAACACCATCAACTACGCCATCAGTACCGGTGTCGGCACCGAGGTGATAGGGGATGACGAATTGGCGGTGACCTTCGGCTACCAGTCGGCCCCACAAGGCGGAACGGGCAAGTCCGGGGGCACGGCAGGTGTCAGCTACAGCGTCCGTTTTGGACGCTGATCATGGAATTCAAAGAGGAGTGAACCTTATGCAATCCATTCGTTGCGTGAGTCTGGCGATGGTCGCCTTGCTGATGGCCGGCTGCAGCAGTTTTACCGGCCAGGACAGCCCCGAGCTGTCGAAATCCGCCCGCTGGGGCGTGTTGCCGCTGGTCAACTATTCCCAGACGCCCCAGGCCGGCGAGCGCAGTGAGCAGATTCTGCTTAGCGTACTGAGCAGCCGGGGCCTGCAACCCCAGGTCTACAACGGCGCGGCGGGGCAGGGCGAACAAGCCCTGCTCGACGATAACGAGCGCCTGGCCGGAGCCATGGATTGGGCTCGCGAGCAGAATCTCGACTATGTGGTGTCCGGCAGCATTGAAGAGTGGCAGTACAAGAATGGCCTGGATGGCGAGCCGGCGGTGGGCATCAGCCTGCGGGTGGTCGAGGCGGGTACCGGCAAGGTGCTCTGGAGTAATAGCGGCGCCCGTGCCGGCTGGTCCCGCGAAAGCCTGGCCGGTGCGGCGCAGAAGGTGCTCGACAAGCTTGTCGGTGGCCTCAGGATCGAGTGACTGTCATGAGATCTCCACACATGGACTACGCGCTGGCGCCCCGCGCCAGCGGTCCGGCGTCATGGCTGGAAACTTTCCTGGTGACGGCCCTGGTCATCGGCGTGGGTCTGTGGCTTGCGCCACAAGACCCGCTGCAGGTGCAGGGTGAGTTTCCCTGGTCGGTGCTGGCGCCACTGTTGCTGGGCGTGCGCTACGGCTTTGTCCGCGGCCTGATCAGCGCCAGCCTGCTGGTGGCGGCGTTCTTCATCCTGCGCCAGTCGGGGCTGCCCGGTTACGCGCAGATCGCTCCCTCCTACATTGTCGGCGTGCTGGTCTGCGGCATGCTCGTGGGCGAGGTGCGAGACCTGTGGGAACGGCGACTGCTGCGCTTGCAGATGGCCAACGAGTATCGCCAGTACCGGCTCGACGATTTCACCCGGGCGCACCAGATTCTGCGGGTGTCCCATGATCGCCTGGAGCAGCGCCTGGCCGGCAGCGACCAGAGCCTGCGCAGTTCGTTGCTGGGCCTGCGCGATCGCCTGCGCGTGCTGCCCAATGGCGATGACCCGCTGAGCCTGCTGGCCGAGCCCGTGCTGAGCCTGCTTGGTCAGTACGGCTCGTTGCGGGTAGCCGCGCTGTATCGCGTGGAGCAGGCCGGCCATGCGTCGCCGAACCTGAGCCTGCTGGCCGCCACCGGGACCATGGGGCCGCTGGACCCCAACGACCTGCTGGTGCGCTTGTGCCTGGAGCGCGAGGAACTGGTGAGTGTGCGTGAAGAGCTGCTCGATAGCGGCGGGCAGGCTTCGGTGTCGTCCCTGCAGGCCTGTATTCCCTTGGTGGACACCCAGGGACAGGTGCTGGCGATCCTCGCGGTACGGCAGATGCCGTTCTTCGCCTTCCAGGAGCGCACCCTCAGCCTGCTGGCGCTGCTGGCCGGGCATATCGCCGACCTGCTGCGCTCTGACTTGCAGGTGCTGCAACTGGAAAGCGACGATGCCCAACACTTCACACGTCAGCTCAAGCGTTCGCTGGTGGATGTCGAGCAGCACGGCCTGTCCGGTTGCCTCTATGCATTTGAATCGACCCAGGCCAACGATGAACTGACGCGGCTTTTCGAACGCAGCCAGCGCGGACTGGACCTGCACCTGGGCCTTGCCAACAACCGCGGGCACGCTCTGTTGCTGGTGCTGTTGCCACTGACCAGTGCCGAGGGCGCCCAAGGCTATCTGGCGCGCCTGGGCAAGCTGATTCACGAGCATTTCGGCATGAGCGTGGAACTGGCCAGCCTGGGGGTCACCGTGCTGCCTTACGACCTGGAGTCGGCCCGGCAACGGGATGGGCTGCGTAACTTCCTGTACAACGAGTGTGGCCTGAATGATCAGCAAGTGGCTGTTTAGCGCAGCGTTTTTTTTCGAGGCGGGGAGCTGGGCCAGCCTGACGGCGCAGTTGCCCGACCCGCAGATCGCGCTGCTGTATGCAATGACCCACGGGATCGCCTGCGGCCTGCTGACGGCGGCGGTCTGGCGGCTGCTGCCGGCGCGCTATCGCACGCCATTGCCGTGGAGTCCGCTGTTCATTTTCAGCCTGGCGTTCTTTGTCCCGTTGCTGGGCTCGGTGGGGGTGATTGCGGCGATCTTTCCGGCGCTGTATCTGCCCCGCAAGCGCGATACGCAGATGTGGCAGGCCGTCGGCATTCCCGGCCTGCCGTTTCGCGCGCAGCCCCATTTGCATTCGCCGACCTTCGGTGACAGTGGCTTGCAGGATGTGTTGCGCCACGCGCCGGACCCCGACCAGCGCCTGGCGGCGTTGCTCGCCACCCGCAGGATGCCGGGCAAGGAAGCGGTGCCGATTCTGAAGCTGGCCCTGGGTGATCCGAGCGACGATGTCCGTCTCCTGGCGTATTCGATGCTCGACAAGCAGGAAACCGATATCAACCAGCGGATCCAGTCGTCCCTCGAACAGTTGCCCGGTGCCGCGCCCAGGAAGGCCGGCGCCCTGCATGCCACCCTGGCGCGCTGGTACTGGGAACTGGCCTACCTGGGCCTGGCCCAGGGCAGCGTCCAGCTGCACGTGCTGGAGCAAGCCGGCGAACATGCCAGGCTGGCGCTGGAGGCGGGAGAGGGCGGCGAGTTGCTGTTGCTGGCCGGGCGTATCGCCCTTGAGCGTGGCGATATCGACAAGGCGCGGCTGCATATGCACCAGGCCCAGGAAGCTGGCATGGACCCGGCCAAGGTCTTGCCGTTCCGTGCCGAAATCGCCTTTGAAAGCGGGAACTATGCGGAGATTCCCGCGCTGTTGAGCCGCTTGCCGCCGCAGATGCAACAACGTCCGCCCTTTGCCGGGCTGATAAGGACCTGGACATGAAGAAAACCGTCAACCCAACGCCCATCGCCGATGTCTGCCTGTTGCTCGAGGGCACCTGGCCTTATGTGCGCGGCGGTGTGTCCAGCTGGATTCACCAGATGATCCTCGGGCTGCCGCAACTGACCTTTTCGGTGTTGTTCATCGGTGGCCAGCGTGCAGCCTACGGTCAGCGCCGCTATGAGATTCCAGCCAACGTCGTGCACATCGAAGAGGTGTATCTGGAGGAAGCCTGGCGCAACCCGAAGCACAGGCGAGTCGCCCACACCGCGTCCCTGGAAGAATTGAGCAACCTTTACCGTTACCTGCACAACCCGGAAAAACCGGCCGCCGAGCTGGGCATTGGTGTGCTCGATTCCCTGGCCCAGGCGCGGATCACTCTGGATGACGTGCTCTACAGTCGCCCCAGCTGGGAGGCGCTGACCGAAGGGTACGAGCAGCATTGCGCCGATCCTTCCTTCGTCAATTATTTCTGGACCCTGCGCACCATGCAGTCGCCGTTGCTGATGCTCGCAGATGCCGCCCGACGCATGCCGCGGGCGCGGGTCCTGCACTCGATTTCAACCGGTTATGCCGGGCTGGCGGGCTGCATCCTCAAGCAACTGTGGGGGTGCCAGTTGCTGCTCAGCGAGCACGGGATCTACACCAAGGAGCGCAAGATCGACCTGGCCCAGGCCAGCTGGATCGCCGAAACCAGCAACCAGGCACTCAACGACAGCATGGACACCGGTTCCGGTTACATCCGTATGCTCTGGGTGCGCTTCTTCGAGCGCATCGGTCATCTGGTCTACGACAGCGCCGACCAGATCATTGCCTTGTACGACGGCAACCGCCAGCGACAGATCAAGGACGGCGCACCGGCCGAACGCACCCAAGTGATTCCCAATGGCATCGACCTGCAGCTCTGGACCCAGGCCCTTGAGTCCCGGGCCGAAGGCATCGCCCCCGTGGTCGGACTGATCGGCCGGGTGGTGCCGATCAAGGACGTGAAGACCTTCCTGCGGGCCATGCGGGGAGTGGTCAGTGTGATGCCGCAGGTCGAAGGCTGGATCGTCGGGCCGCAAGAGGAAGATCCCGAGTACGTCGCCGAGTGTCGCAGCCTGGTGGCCAGCCTCGGGCTGGAGCAAAAGGTGCTGTTCCTCGGGTTCCAGAAGATCCAGGACATCCTGCCGCAACTGGGCCTGATGGTGCTGACGTCCATCAGCGAGGCCCAGCCCCTGGTGATTCTCGAAGCCTGGGCCGCCGGCACTCCAGTGGTGAGCAGCGACGTGGGCTCCTGCCGCGAGCTGATCGAGGGCGGCGAAGCGTCCGACCGTGATCTCGGGCTGGCCGGGGAGGTGGTGGCGATCGCCGATCCCCAGGCCACGTCCCAGGCAATCATCGACCTGCTGCGCAGCCCCGAGCGCTGGAAGTCCGCCCAGGCCGCCGGCTTGTCGCGGGTTCACCGCTACTACAGCGAAACCTTGATGATCGAGCGCTATCGCAGGCTTTATCACAGCGCCATGGGCACCCTGCAAAAGGAGGCCGTGTAAATGGCCGGTATCGGTTTCGAACTGCGCAAGATTCTCTCGCGCGACTCCTACACGGCGACGCTGCATGCCTATGTCTATGCCGGCCTGATCAGCTCCGGGCCCTGGGTCCTGTCGATTCTCAGCGTGATGCTGGTGGGGGTCATCAGCCTTGGGCTGGTGGTTCCGGAGGTGGTGATCCGCCAGTTCCTGATCACCGTGACCTACCTGATGGCCACGTCGCTGATCCTCACCGGCGGCTTGCAACTCTTCTTCACCCGTTTTGTCTCCGACCGCCTGTTCGAGCGCAAGTACGAGCAAATCCTGCCGAACCTGGTGGGCATGCTGCTGCTGGTGACCCTGGGGGCCGGGGTGCTGGGCATCCTCCTGTTGATCACCTTGTTCGACCAGGGGCTGATCTACCGCCTGCTGACCCTGGCCAACTTCGTGGTGCTCTGCAACCTGTGGCTGGTGATCATATTCCTCTCGGGGATGAAGGCTTATAACCGCATCCTGCTGGTGATGCTGGTGGGCTATGGACTGATGGTCGGCAGCGCATTCTTCCTCAGGCACCTGGGCATGGAAGGGCTGCTGCTGGCGTTGCTGCTGGGGCACAGCAGCCTATTGTTCCTGTTTCTCTACGACATCCTGCGCGAATACCGGGCCGAGAAACTGGTGGCCTTCGACTTTCTGGACCGGCGCCAGGTGTTTGTCAGCCTGCTGTTGACCGGGCTTTGCTACAACCTGGGAATCTGGATCGACAAGTTCATCTTCTGGTTCAACCCGCAGACCTCGAGCCAGGTGATCGGGCCGATGCGCGCCTCGATTCTTTATGACTTGCCGATCTTCCTCGCCTACCTGGCGATCATTCCTGGCATGGCGGTGTTCCTGGTAAGGATCGAAACCGACTTCGCCGAATGGTACGAGCGCCTGTTCCGGGCGGTGCGCGACGGCGAGACCCTGCAGCATATCGGTTCGTTGAAAGCCGAGATGACCTTCTCGATCCGCCAGGGCCTGCTGGAAATCTGCAAGGTCCAGGGGCTGACGGTGGTTCTGCTGTTTCTCTTTGGCCCGCGCATACTGGAGTGGCTGGGGATGTCCAGCTACTACCTGCCGCTGTTCTACATCGACCTGATCGGGGTGAGCATCCAGGTGGTGTTCATGGCGATCCTTAACGTGTTTTTCTACCTCGACAAACGGATGATCGTGCTGGAACTGTGCCTCTTGTTCGTGGCACTCAACGGCGCCTTGACCCTGCTGAGCCTGTACCTGGGGCCAAGTTTCTTCGGCTACGGCTTCACCTTCTCGCTGCTGCTTTGCGTGCTGCTGGGGCTGGCGCGGTTATCGACGGCGCTGGATGACCTGGAGTACGAAACCTTCATGTTGTCTCGTTGAAACTCAAGCCGGTCAGTGAGGATTGAACACCCCCACGCATTATCGGCAGGAGCGATGCCCGGCTCGTTGCAGCCAGGCCATCCGCCAAGAGCGCAGGACTGTGCGAACTGCGCTCTTGGCGGTGGTCTACACGCTTTGCGGATCAGTCGCCGGGAATGCCTTGCAGATCGCTGATCATCTGTTCGATGACCTGTCCTGCATGGTCGCCATAGGCTGCGGCGTCCATGTCGATCCGCCCCGAAATATGCTCGGTGTGCTCATCCAGGGTGATTTCGAAAGCCACACGGCAGGTATCGTTGGGCAATAGCCGCAGGCTCATCCACTGGTTGTCGCCCAGGGCGATGCGGCTGCCTGCGCTGCGTGAGTTCCAGGCGTTGAACAGCTGGGGAAACGGCAGTTCGAAGCCGGCGGTGCGGGTAGACATGCCCTCGGGATACAAGGCTGCCGGCTCCATGTCCTGGCGAGCCGCGGCATTGATCAACGCCCGCTGCATGCACTTGATCACCGCGGCCAATGGCTCGCCGGGCTCATGCCGGGTACTGACCGGGATGGTATTGGACAACGGCCCCACCAGCTTCTGGGCCGCGGCGCCCGGGCGATTGGCGAAGGGGACGCCGGTCACCACGGTGGCGACACCGCTGACGGCACTGATTGCCCGTTGGTAGATGGCCAACAGCAGTACGAACGGCGTCACGCGCTGGGCCCTGGCATAGTCCAGAACCCTGCTGCGCGGCACGCTGGAGGTGAACTTCAGGCTCTGCATGCGCCCCATGCCGCCAGCGCCTTTGGCGCGCAGTGCGTCGAGCCCGTAGGGCCCCGTCCCCGGGTAGATCTCAAGCCGTTGCGCCGCGCTTGCCGGCGGCGGCAGGTGCTGCAGCCGGCAATAGTCGTTCCAGGCGGTGCAGGACACCGGGGGCAGGCCCGAGTAATGCTGGGCGATATCCTCCAGCAGCAGGTCAATCGACGCGCCATCGCAGGTATAGATCCAGAAGCCGATCCAGATGTGCAAGCCAGCCTCGTCTACCGCCGAGGCGATGCGCAGACCGGGTTCGGCGGCTTGCCTGGCCCGATAGGCCAGGAAGTCCTGGTCGGTGAGGGCGGCCTGCACCTTGCCCAGTTGCTCACGCAACGCCTGGCGCAATGCCTGTTCGCCGGGGGCCCGGCCGACCAGTTGTTCTCCTTCGATCTCGAATCGGGCCGCCAGGATCGGATGCCGGGCCAGGGTCTGGGCCACGGCGTCGAATACTTGCGCGTGGCAACACTGCTCGCTGAAGTCCAGACGCAGCGCGCCAGAATAGGCGCGCCCCGTCTGGTCAAGCATCGCCCCGGTCCATTTTTCCCGCAGCCCCGCGACGCTGGAAAGCGTCGCCAGGGGTCCCTTGAAGGGAGGGATCAGGTAGTTCTGATGCATGACGATAACCTACGGCTGGGGGCTCGATGGGGCCGGCTCGAGAGCCAGGGCATTGCGTCCGGCCCAGATCAACAAGGCACCCCCGATCATCGCCAGCGCCGACAGTGCGAAAGCGCTGACGAAACCATTGGCCGTGATGGTCGGCACTGCGGTGCTGTCGGAGACCGCCAGGCCCACGGCAGCCAGCAGGGTGACCCCGAACACCTGGAACAGCTGCTGGATGGTGGTGGTGATACCCGAGCCGGCACCGGCATCCGCCTCGCTCAGGTCACTGGTGGCCAACGACTGAGCGACCGGTGCGACACAACCGAAGCCGATGGAGGTGACCAGCATGGCCGGCAGCATTCCCAGCCAGTAGCTATGCAGGGGTACGCCGAAGGCAAACAAGGCGAAACCCAGCGCCGAGGTTGCCAGGCCGACGACCGCTGCCGCCTGCGGGCTCCAGCGCTGCATGACGAACTGCGAAAGGAAGATGCCGGGGAAGAAACCCAGGCAGAAGGGCAGCCAGGCCAGGCCAGTCTGCATCGGGCTCAGGCCGAGGTAGTCTTGCAGCAGCAGTACGCCCAGGTAGAACAAGGCGCCGGAGGTCGCCGCCAGGATGGCCACGATGGCGTAGCCGGCCAGGCGGGGAGAGCGCGCCATCAGGCGTGCGGGAATAATGCCGTTTTCCGAGCGCTTGCAACGACGCAGTACCAGGGCGATACCCAGCAAGCCCAGCACCAGGAGCGCCACGCGCTGTCCGGGCAGGTGCTCGATGCCGGAGCCCATCACGGCCATGACGGTCGCGGCGACGGCCACCACCAGGATCAGTGCGTTGCCCAGGTCCAGAGGGGTGGAACTGCGGTGGGTGAACTTGGGAATCATGACCATGGTCGCCACGCTCAGCAGCATGACGATCGGCACGTTGATCCCGAACACCCAGCGCCACGACAGATAATGAGTCAGTACGCCGGACAGCAGTACGCCGATGATCGAGCCCAGGCCGCCCAGTGCCGCCCAGATGCCAAACGCCTTGCCGCGCTCGGGGCCTGCGGGAAACAGCAACGACACCATGGCCAGCCCGGTGGCCGAAGCCAGGGCTTCGCCAACCCCTTGCCCGGCACGGCTGACGATCAGCACGGTGGCATCTTCGGCGAAGGTCGCCAGCAAGGAAAATGCGCCAAAAATCACTACGCCGACCTGGAAGGTGCGCCGCACCCCAAAGGCGTCGCCGATCCGCCCGCCCAGCAGCAACAGCGATCCGGCGGTGATGAGGTAGGCATTGACTACCCAGGTCAGGGACCCGTCCGTGAGTCCCAGCTCGTGCTTGATCCGTGGCAGGGCCACGTTCACCACGGTGGCATCCAGTAGCAGTATCAGCTGGATGATCGAGATGACAGCCAGTGCCTGCCATCGTTTTTCATTGAGCGTTGCATTCGCGGGTGTGTGAGTCATGTTTATCCAATCCTTAGATTAATGGGTGTCGACCGGCATCCGGCCGGCACCCGAGGCTTTTTTCCAGAGCGATCAGCCCATGGGGTTGACGTTGGCCAGGGCCAATGAGTTACGGATCATCTTGATCCCGTAGTCGGTGCCGATGCTCTCGGGGTGAAACGGCACGCTTTCGATCGGCCGGGTACGCTGGCGCGCCGCCCTGTTCACGCCGTCGTCCGAGCAGGCGGTGGCTGGTAACGCGCTCACAGGGCGCTCTCCCGTTGATCGCGGATACGGGCGTGCTTCCAGGAAATGTAGGCGCCGGTCTCGGTCCTCGGGTCCAGGCTCTGCTCCAGTTGCAACTGGACCGAGGTGCCGAAATGGCCGGCCATCTGCTCCTGTACCTGGGCCAGCGAACGCTCGCCGATACCCGCCACCATCGACACTTCGACATGGTCGCTGCCGTCGCTGGCGGTGCAGATCCTGACCTCGTAGCCAGAGACCCACTCGGCCGCAGCCAGCACAGCCGACTCGATCAGCGCCGGCAGTACCTGGCGACCGGCCAGGGTCATCACATCGCTCACCCGGCCAAAGACCCGCAGGCAACGAGAACGATTGCCGCACCCGCATTCCTCGGCAGCGTGCAGTCGCGCCAGGTCGCCGGTGCGGTAGCGGATCAGCGGCTTGGCCCCGGGTACCAGCATCGTCAGGCACAGTTCGCCGATATCGCCTTCCATTCCGGGAACCGGAAGAATCTCCGCCAGGTAGTTGGTCTCGGAGAAGTGCAGGTTGCCGTTGGCGCAGCCGGTGGCCACCGCATGGGCTTCCTGGGAGCCATACAGACCATGGGTGCAATGGGCATTCCAGACCCGGGCAATATTGCTCAGCATCTGCGGCGTGCACAGTTCGCCCAGCACCATGATCTGGCCCACCGCGGTCTCACGCGGATCGATCCCCTGGCTGACATAGAGCCGGGCCAGGGCCAGGGCCACGGCGGGCGAGCAGATCAGCGAGCGCACGCCAAGGTCGTTGATCAACTGAGCGGCCTTGACCAGGCCGACCCGGGGGCTTTCCGGCCACAGCCGCACATAGGGAATGCCCAGGTTGCGGCAGACCTCGCCATAGGTATCGCCGAACGCATACAGCTCCGACGGTCCCATGATCGCGGTAAGGGCATCGGTGGTGCCGAATGTCGACTGGTACAGGTCGGCGACGGCCTTCTGCACATAGGCACCGCTGGTGTCCACGTCGATCGCCGCCCGAGGGCAGGGGGTGGGCGCCCCCGTGGTCCCGGTCGTCTCGTAGTACACCGCGATCTGCTCGAAAGGCAGGCTGCAGACCGAGCGGCCCACGGCGCGCAGGTCTTCCTTGGTGGTGAACGGTATGCCGTCCAGCGCCGGCAACGCGCTGGGGCCACCCAGTTGCGAACGCAGGTGCCTGGCATAGAACGTCGAGCGTTCCTGGACATACTGCAAGACTTCCCGGGCCCGCAATTGCCCCTTGGCCTCCAGTTCCTGTGGCGTGGTGCGTCCATCCAGGTAGGCGTCCACATCCTCCAGCCATTGCCGGTGCAGGTTGTCCTTGATCATGGCTGGTTCCCCGCGTCCAGGCTGTTGGCGAACTCACTGATGGTCTCGGTGAGCATGAGGTTCTCCAGGGGTACGCTGATGGACAGCTGGGACTCGAGTTCGATCTTGATCTTCATCGCCGACAGCGAGTCGCCGCCCAGGTCGAAGAAGTTGTCCTCGGGCAGTACCACCGGCTCCTCAAGATGGCTGGCGATGACCCGGATAACGGTGCGCAGGATGGTTTGCGGAGTCTTGCTGGTGGAGTCTTTCATGTCATTCCTCAGGGTTTCACGCAGGGCCAGTACATCCACCTTGCCGTTCTTCGACAGGGGTAATTGGGGCAACGGCTGGACAGTTTTCGGCACCATGTAGGCAGGCAGGCGCAAGGTCAGGGCCTGGGTGATTGCAGGAGCCAGTCCGGGTTCGCCGACATAGACCAGGGCGATCTGCTTGGGATGCCCGTCGGGACCGGGCAGGGCTACGGCACAGGCCCGCGAGACACCGGGGCAGGACTCGGCCACGCTCTCGATCTCGCCCAGTTCGATGCGCAGGCCATTGAGCTTGATCTGGTTGTCGAGACGTCCCAGGATCTCGATTTCGCCGTTGGGCAGGTAGCGCCCGAGGTCGCCGGTGCGGTACATCCGCTGGCCGCTGCGCGGGTGCTGGACAAAGGCCTTGCCGGTCAGCTCCGGCTGGCCGATGTAGCCACAGGCCAGGGACACATCGCTTTGCACCAGCATTTCCCCGGGCACCCAATCCGGGCAATCGGCCCAGTCGCCCGCCACGATGTGATAGGCGGAGTTGCGCATCGGCGCGCCATAGATCACCGAACGCACCATTTGGCCTTCTTGCTCGTCGATCTCGTGCAGTACCGACCAGTTGGTGGTCTCGGTGGGGCCTCCACAGGAGTACAGCCGTGCCTTCGGGTACAGCGCCCTGGCTCGCGGCAGCAGTGGCAGAGGGATCCAGTCGCCGGCCATGACGATATTGGCCAGCGATTCCACCGCGCAGAAGCTGCGCGCGTTTTCCGCGACACTGCACAGCAAGTCCATGATGGCCGGCACGCAGGCCCAGAAGGTCACGCCGTGGCGCCGCTGCAGGCGCAGCCAGGAATCAGGGTCCGGCCCCGCGGCCTGGGCAGGAACCACCACCGAGCCACCGTGCAGCAGGGGGCCGAAGATATCGAAGACCGACATGTCGAAGTGCAGGGCGGCAGTCGCCAGGTGGCGAGTGGAGGCATCCAGGCCGAAGCGCTCGACGACGTCATAGACGTGGTTGACCACCGCGGCCTGTGGAATCTCGACCCCCTTGGGGTTGCCAGTGGAGCCGGAGGTGAAGATCACGTAGGGCGAGTAGTCCGCGGGCAGGGGTGTCAGGACCAGGTCCGTGTGCTGCCCGGCCCAGGCACGCAGGTCCTCGTCCGTCAGTACGAGCCGCTGCGCCTGCTCCGGCAACCGGGTATCGGCACCGGCGATAACCGTGCGCACCCCGGCCTGGGACAGCACCGAGCGGATACGCTCGGGCGGCAGGTCGATATCCACCGGCACATAGCCGACACCGGCCAGCAGGCAGCCGTAGACCGCCGCATAGTGGCCGCTGCCCTTGGGCAGCACGATCCCGACAAAGCGTTCGCCGGGGTTGCGGGCCTGCTGGATCATCTGGCCGATCCGTGCCGCGGCCCGGCCGATTTCGCCCCAGCTGTAGCTGCCCCGTGGATCGAGGACTGCGGTTTCCCCGGCGCGTTCGGCGATCCGTGCCAGCAGCAGGTCACGCAGGTGAACCTCCGGTACCGGCGCCTGGGTCGCGTTTACCGCCTGGCGTACTTCGATCTGCGCGGCAGGTCGCAGGTCGAGCCAGGTGCGTTGCCAGACCTCGCTGTCGTCGGCCAGTTGCTGCAGCAGCGTGCGGAATGCGCCGAACATCGCTTCCACCACGTCAGGGCGAATGACCCCGGACAGGTAGTCCCATTTGAAGTACAAGGTGCCCTCGGACTCGCGCAGTTGCACATCCAGGGTGACTTGCGGCGTTTGCGAGACGCCGTAGACCTCTTGCCCAAGACGCGCCGCGTCATGGCGGCCCGGGTGCCCGAGCAGGCTGGTGAGGACGATCGGCATCAGCGGCGCACCGCCACTGCGACGGGCCCGGGCCAGCTCGCGCAGCACCTCGACACCGTTGAACAGCCGATGGTCCAGTGCCTGCCAGATGGCGCCTTGCAACTTCTGGCCGCGAGCCTCGAGGGTATCGGCGGCCGCTGTTTCGTAAGGCACCAGCAGGGTATTGGTAAAATCGCCGACGACCTGGTCGATATCGGCACTGACGGGCATCCGGTCCGAGACCGGGAAGTTCAGGGTGAAGCGGTCTTCTTCGCTCCAGCAGCGCAGCACTTCGCACAAGGCCAGCGCGACCGCCCCGGATGGCGAGATATTGCGCGCCTGGGCCTGGGCCTGGAGTCGCTCCCAGGCCGCGACGGCGAGGCTGCCCTCGTATCGCTCGAAGCGCGACGGGCCGCTGAACTCCCCGGGCTCCAGCTGCGGCAAGCGCGGCGCCGCCGGCAGATGGTTGATCTTGTCCAGCCAGTATTCGCGGTCGGCCTGGTACTGGGCGCTCTTGAGCACCTTTTGCCGATAGGCGACGTAGTCATGGAAGCTGGTCTGGAGCGCGGGCAGCTGTGGGTCATCTTCCAGGTAGAGATCGATCAGGTCGGGGATGATCACCTGGAAGATCGACCAGGCATCGGCGATCAGCATGTCGATGCACAGATGCACACGGCTGGTGCCGGCGCTGATGCGGCTGATGCGGAACTGGAACAGTGGCCATTGCGTGGTGCCGATTTCTTCGTTGGCCATGCGTTCGCGGACCTGGTCGATCTCCCGGTCGATCTGCGCCGCATCCAGGGCGCTGAGATCGACGTACTCCACCGCCTGGGTACCGTCGACATCGCCGATGCTCTGGCGTCCGCTGGCATCGATGGTCATGCGCAGCATCGGATGGCGCTCGACCAGCAGCCCCACGGCACGGGTGAAGCGCTCGCGGTCCAGGGCCTGCACTTCCCATTCGAAATAACCCTGGCAGCCGACGCCGCCGTAGTCGTAGAACGAGCCACGACCGATCCACAGTGCCTGCTGGCTTTCGTTGAGTTCGAACGGCAGCCGTTGCTGCTGCGCCGGCAAGTGCTCGAACGTCGGCAACTGGGTATTGCGCGAGGCATTGGCCAGGCGTACCAGGTTCGCCAGTACCGGCTCCTCGAGGAACGCGCCCATTTGCACATGGATGCCGTGCTTGCAGGCCAGCTCGCCGACCATGCGCAAGGCGCGCAGGGAATCGCCCCCAGCGTCGAAGAAACTCGACTCCAGCGTCGCCTCTTCACACAGCGTCCAGGCCAGCCAGCAATCACGTACCGCGTGGTCTGCCTGGGTCACCGGGGCAAAGACGGTCTGGTCCGCATCGCGCTCGATCGGGCCGACCTGCAGCGCGTTGTAGTCCACCTTGCCGTTGCGCCCCAGGGGCAGGGTGCCGGTCACGATCTGGCCGGGCTGAGCGGCCGGGTGCAGGCGCGAGGCCAAGTGCTTGCGGACCTTGGCCATCACCTCTACGGCGTCCGGAGCCAGCTCCAGGAACAATGCCAGGGTCGCGCCCAGGTCGTTGCTCAAGCAGGTAGCCGCCGCCTTCACCACGCCCGGTACCTGCAGCGCGGTGATCTCCAGTTCAGTCAGGTCGACCCGATGCCCGCGGATCTTTACCACCGAGTCGGTCCGCCCGAAGATTTCCACGGTGCCATCGGCGGCCATGCGCGCCCGATCGCCGGTGCTGTATTGCAATGGCGACGTGGCGTCCAGGGTGTTGCCACGAAACGCCTTCTTGGTGTCCTCGGGGTTCACGTAGCCCACCGACAGCGTTTCGCCGGTGATGATCAGCTCGCCGACACAACGGGCCGCGAGCGGCTGGCCATGGCGGTCGACCACGTACATCCGGGCGCCGGGTATCGCCCGTCCGACCGAGGGCAGCAAGGTGCGGCGCGGCGCGCACAGGTCCTCGATGGACACCACCGCGGCCTCCGCGGAGCCATAGACATTGATCACCCGGTAGCCGAGATCGGCCGGCGGCCATTGCTTGCAGCGTTCACCGGCGATCAGCATGGTGCGCAGGCCGGTCCGGGGCCCGGTGGCCCACAGCGCTTCGGCGATGGACGTCATGGCCAGCGTATGGTTCATGTCGCCTTCGAGCAGCCAGCGGGCCAGCAGGTTGACGTCCTGCAGCACCTGCGGGGCAGGGATGCACACCGTGCCGCCGGCGCACAGGACCGGCAGCGGGTCGACCTCGACCATGCCGTAGCCGGGCGACGATAGCCATGAGCCGCGGCTATGCTCGCCCAGCCCCGCCTGATCGATAATGGCGTCCAGGGTTGCGGCCATTCCCCGATAGGACAGGCATACGGCCTTGGGCCGTCCGGTACTGCCGGAAGTGCCGGCGATAAAGCACGCCTCGTTGGTGGTTTCGACCCACTTGCCGTGTTCCCAGTCGACGTGGGCAGGGCGTATCTGCACCTTGTCGATATCCAGCAGCGGGCAGCTCGCCCAGTCTCGCGCTCGCTCGGTGGTGCTGCCTGCGGTCAACACCGCATGAGGGCTGCACTCTTCGATAAAGGCCCGGATGCGTTCATCGGGATGCGCCGGGTCGATCAGCACGCAGGTACCGCCCATGCGTTGCACGGCGATGATCGAGGCCAGGTGTTGCCAGCCGCGCTCCAGGAACAGCGCCAGGCGCGGGCTCGAGCGCCGGGAAGTGACGCGTTCGCGTATGTGCTGGACCAAGGCCTCGGAGGCATCCCAGAGTTCGGCGTAGGTCAGGGTGCGGTCGCTGTTGTCATCCACGATCGCCACGGCCGATGGCTTGCTCTGTACATGCCGGTAGATACGCTCCACCAGGAACGGGCGCTGGCCGGTTTCGGCCGGGGCAGGGCAGGCGGGTTGGATAGTGGACGCCGGCAGGGCCTTGGGATCCAGTACCCGGGCGCAAGCGAAGGCCACCAGTTCTAGCAATTCCAGGCGTACGGCCCGGGTCATGCGATCGCTGCGTACCGACAGTTGGCAGCGGCCGTCCTGCAGCAGTAGCCAGACCGGCGATTGCGCCGCTGGCAGGTTGTTGCCATCGCTGATCTCGATATCGGCACGCAATGGCGTGTCGTCATGGGGCGCTTCGGCACTGTCGCGCAACTGCGCGATATAGCCCCGAGCGTCTTGCGCAAGGTTCAACGCCGTGCAATCGACGCCGAGCTGCGACCGCTTGCCGCCGTCATGGATGCCCAGGGTCACCCGGCCTTCCGGGCTGAGCAGGGAGCCCAGGACCGCGGCGACCGTAATCAGGTCGTTGATGCTGGCCGTCAGGCCAGGGGGCAGGGCAATCTCTTCCTGCTCCCGTGCGCTGTCGGCCGATTGTCCGGCCGCCGGGCACGCGAACGCGTCCCACAGGCTGCGCTCGGTGCCTGGCAGCAATTGTGGCTCGGCGGGTACTGATGTCATGTCGTCCCTCATCTTGTTCATGCCTTCCCTGTTGTCACGCTGTGGTTTTGTTCTCGATCTGGTGAATGGCCCCGATCTGCTCCGCCAGTACCGAGGCAGCCTGAAGCACGGCTTCACGCTCCTGGTCGGCGAGTGTCGAGGCATCGACTGCGATGAAGCGTTTGCTGCCCTTGGCCGCCGTATTCCAGGTGGCGACAGCCCGGCCGCCGATGAGCACCACCGGCCGCCCGTTACCGGCCGCGTCGTAGCCGCCGACCCGTTCCAGCTCAAGGCAGTCGCGCTGTCTCGAACCGGGCGCATAGCCCATGACCAGGGGATCCCAGGCCGGCAGGAAACGGATCTGCGCCGTTGCGGGGGCCTTGGTGCGGTCGAGGAACCGCTCAAGGCGCGCCAGCCCGGCCGGGCTGTGCCACATCTGGTTTCCGACCTGGCGGGCTGCGCAGGCTTGAAGCAGCGTGCGCGCGGTTTCCTTGGAAACCCCGAGCCACCAGGCCAGGTCGTCGACCGTGACCGGTCCGTAGTGTTCGACGTAGCGCCCGGCGATATCGCGCAGTAGCAGGTCGCGGTCCAGTGGCACGCCGTCACCGGGTAGCAGCCCTTCGGGTGCAGCGGAGTACAGCCAGCGGTTGGACCATTGGTTGGCCGCCGGTATACGGACCAAGGCGCCGTCATAGGCGGCAACCGAGGTCAATGCACGCGCCTGGGGCGCCGGCAGGTCGAGGGCGCTGCCGATGTCCTGCAGGCGCACCGAGACGCCACTGCTGAAGGCGACCAACGTCGGCAGCAGTCGCCGGTAATCGTCCAGGCCAAGCCCTACGTCCCGTAAGCGCCATTCGTGGTTGGCCAGCGGCAGGCGGGTGGCGGCGAAGACCTTGGCTGCCAGCTCGCCGGGAAGCAGGAACTTGGAGCGCCGCATGCCCGGGATCCGCAGCAGGTCGCTGGCGTTTTCCATGGCCAGTACGGTCTGGCGATCGAGGTTGCGATTGCGCGCCATGACCGCCAGCCAACTGGTAGGCCGGGCCGAATAGACCCCGACATAGGCCTGTGCAATCTGTGCCACCGTGGCATCCGCCAGGCGCTCGAAGTGTTCCGACACTATCCATTCCCGCAGGTGGGTGTCGGTGAGGCCATTGCAGGCAGTTCTAATGCTCATAAGGTTCTCGATAGCTGTTGGGCTGCGCAGTTCAGTCGCCGACGACATCGAAGTTGCAGCCGCGAGCGGCCTCGAGCTGGTACATGTCGGACTTGGCCGGGACGAAGAACGTGCCGTCCTTGCCCTCGCGATGGCGTTCGCCAGGTACCGAGACCGGCAGTGCCGCCTGCCCGGTGACTCGTTCGTAGTCGCGCATCAGGCGGGTCATGGAAACCATGCGATCGAGCATCCGGCGCAGCATCTCCATGCCTTCCTTGTCGCCCAGTACTTCGCCTTTCTTGTCACCCACGAGCATGGCCGGGAAGCCGTAGCCGACCATGATCATGCGGTTGAGCAAGGCGCACTGGAGCATCTGGTTGTAGACCTCCACATGGCCCATGCGCCGGCCAGTGACCATGACCCCGGCAACCTTGTTGGTGAGGGTGCGATCGTGGCGCAGGAACCCGGTCCCGACCCGCTCCAGGAATGCCGACATCAAGGGCGTGGCGCCAAAGCCATGGACAGCGCAGGCGAAGATCACGCCATCGCTGGCTTCCATGAGTTGCACGGCGCGCGCGGCGTCATCCTTCTGCGCGCAGGGCTCGTCGCGAAAATTGCAATCACCGCAGGCCCCGCAGGGATCGATCCTGGCGCTGGCCAGTGAAAAGACCTCGAGAATCACATCCTGCTTTTCCAGGTACTCGGCCGCCCACTCCAACGCCCTGGCATTGTTGCCATCCAAGCGTTCCGAGCCGTTGATGGCGACGTATTTGATCTTGTCCGTCATGGTGCTTCTCTCTTCTTAGCGTTTGCGTATTGGCCGGGCACGACGATCGCCGGACCGTCGTGCCATGCCTCCAGCGGTGCCGGAGACTGCTTCAGCCTGCCAGGTAGTCAGCGATCGGATACTTCACGCACAGCGCCTCGGCCTCCGCGCAGAATTGCTTGCGCAGCGCCGGGTCCAGGGTGAACTCGCTCTCGCCGAGCGGAGTCACCTGGTCCAGGATCCGGCAGAGCAGGTCGACGATCTGCCGGCATCCCTGCGGGTCGACATGACGCTGGGCGAGGGCGCCGGTACCGATGCGCAGGCCACTGGTGACGAAGGACGAACGTGTTTCGCCGGGCACCCGGTTCTTGTTGACGATGATGCCGCAGTGCTCCAGCGCGGTCTCGGCGATAGCGCCGGTCATCGCTGCGCGCAAGCGAATCAGAATGGTGTGGTTTTCGCTGCGACCGCCCACCACCTCATAGTCCCGGGCCTGGAATTCGCTGGCCATCACATCGGCCGCGTCGCGGATGCGTTGCATCTCGGCATCGAATTCGGGGGTCATGGCGTAACCCAGCGCCGCGGCCTTGGCGGCCATCATGTTGACGGCCGGCGCGCCTTGCATCCTCGGGAACACCGCCAGTTCGAGCACCCGGGCGAAGGTCGCATCGCGGCCGGGGACTTTTTCATTGGCGTCACGGCCCGAGAGAATCAGGCCGCCACGGGGGCCTGCGAGCTGTTTGTGGGTGCAGGTGGTGGTGACGTGCGCGGCGTCGATCGGGCTCGGATGGCGCCCGGTCGCCACCAGGCCGGCGATATGCGAGATGTCGGCCATCAGGATGGCGCCGGCTTCATCGGCGATCTGCCGGAAGCGCTCGAAGTCCACGACCCTGGAGTAGGCCGTGGCGCCGCAGATGATCAGTCGCGGCCGATGCTTGAGGGCCAGCCTGAGGACTTCGTCGTAGTCGATCAGGCCTTCCTTGGTGGTGCCATAGCCGATGGCCTTGTAGTAGGTGCCCGAGAACGTCACGGGGCTGCCATGGGTCAGGTGGCCACCGTTATCCAGGGCCATGCCCAGTAGCGTGTCGCCAGGTTCGAGCAGGGCGGCGAGCACCTGGTAGTTGGCGCTGGAGGCCGAGTGCGACTGGACACCGGCATATTGCGCACCGAACAGCTCCCGGGCACGGTGGATCGCCAGGGACTCGACCAGGTCCACGTTTTCGCAGCCGGCGTGATAGCGGCGTCCGGGAACGCCTTCGGCGGTGACATTGACCAGCGCGGAAGACGAAGCCGCCAGGGTGCGGGGCTTGACCGCGCAGCAAGAGGCGACCAGCGAGAGGGTGCGTTGCTGGCGAGCGACCTCGGCGTCCAGGATCTGCGCCAGTTCGGCGTCGTGTGCCTGAAGATCGGCCAAGCCGCGCTTGAGCAGATCGGCCTGGGTGAGAAGTGGTTGATGATTGACTGTCATGACTTGCTATCCCTTCCTTTGGTGTTGTGTGCTGCGAACGCCAGCACGGTTTCCTCGACCTCGTGCGCATGGGTACGCACGAAGTAATGCCCGCCACCGGCCAGGGTTGCGGCCTGGGTAACGTCGATGAACGTGCGCCATTGCTCCAGTACCGTTTCGGGCTCGGCGGTAGCCGGATCTTCATCGCCGAGCAGGAGCAATGCCGGTACGCCGTGCGCCGGGTGCTGCGCCAGGTAGCGATAAGCCTCGCAGGCGATCAGATGGTCTCTGCGACCACGGGCCAGCATGCTCTCGACCTGGCTGTCGAGCAGTCCGGTGAAGGCACCCAGGGAGCGCAGGTAGTCGGTCCAGGTCTGGTCCGCCGTGGTTTCGGCGGCGCCAATTGCGGCATCGGCATCCAGCACCGGGCGCGAGGCTGCAACCACCAGTGACAGGCTCTCGTGCCTGTCGGCCATGCTCGAGGCAATGCACGCCGCGGTGGCCGCGCCGGCGCAGTGGCCGTAGATCACCAGGCGGGCGGCGCCGATCTCTTCGATCTCGGTGGCAAGGGTGTCGAGCAGGGCATGGAAGTCCAAGGCGTCCTCGACCTTGAAGTCACCGAAATCCACGCCGAAAACCTGCACATCCTGCGTGCCTTGAAACAGGCTGCGGTAGGCCGTGGCATCGCCGCCGCCGAAAGGCACTGCAACCACCGCGGTCGAACCCGCGGCGGCTTGCGCATCGCCAAAACAGACCAGGCGCACGGCTTGTCGAGTGGCTTCGCAGAGGATGCGCCGGGCTAGGTCAACGGCCGTCGGGTGCTCGAAAAGCGTCACGATGGGCAGGTTGCAGGACAAGCGCGACATCACCCGAATAGCGTCGAAGGAGTCGCCGCCGAGGTTGAAGAAATTGTCTGCAGGGTCGACATGCGGCAGCTTGAGTACCTCGGCAAACGTGGCAGAGACGCGAGCCACTTCGTCGGCGAGGACGTGTTCATCGAACTGGATGTTTTCAGTCATTCCATTCACTCCTATCCATAAGTACATCAGCGAGTTCATTGAGCAGGTGGGTGGCGGCACTGGCGTCGCAAAACGGCCCCTCGATCTCCAGGAGCAGTTGCGAAGCGCCTGTGCGGCGTATTTCGATTCCCACCGGAAACGTCGCGCTCATCACCTGCGAGGCCGGGATGCCGCGCCTGCCCGCGCCGTTGATGAACAGCTCGGACGCCCGGCAGCAGGCCAGCGTCTGGCGCGCTGCGGGACAGTGGCGAGCACGTGCCTCAAGGCTGGTTTGCCCGGGCAGCAGCTGTTCTCCAGGGACTGCGAAGGAGAGCGGGACAAGGCCCGTCATCATGCCGATGGCATCCTGCTGGTGAGCCGGGCGCCAGTCATGCGAGGAACACAGGGTGTCGCCCTCGGCGATGACATCGGCCCGCCGCAGGCAGGCCAGGAGCGTCGCCAAGGGCGGCTTGCCGACATTGATCGTGGCGATGTCCAGGCTGCGTTGCAGACTCACTCGCGGCCCTTGGGCATTGAAGGCCAGGCGCCCGGTTTGCCGCAGGCGCACTGGCGTCATCGGTTGCGCAACAACTGTGCGCAGCCCGTCCTCAGCGTGCCCGTGCAGGGCTTGCGCCTGGACATAATCGTCATAGCACTCACGCCCTCGACGCATGTGCGCCAGGGCTGAACCGACGTCAGCGGATTGCGCTGCTTGCAGCCGCCGCGCCAGAACCTCGAGGCTATGTTCGTCGGCCAACCCATGATGGATCGAGAGGAGACAGTGCCATCCAGTGCCAGTGGCCAGGCTGCCAGCGGCAAATAGCGCAGTGCCGGTTCTGACAGCCAACTGGGCCTTGCGCAACGCCTCGGCAGCGCTGCTGCCGCGAACATCGAGCACTTCAAGATATTGGCCCAGCTCCTCGCCCCATCCAGCGTTCACCAGCTGGCGCAAGAGTCCGAGATCCGGGTCGACCCCGTCCTTGAGCGGTATGACCGTGGAAACTTCCTGGACGACCCCGGTGTAGAAGCCCTGGGCGACCATGGCCCTGGCCTCGACGCTGAGCCTGGCGTCGGCAAGTACCTGCATCATGCCCAGCCGTTCGATCGATTCCGTGGCCGGGCCTTGAGCTGTTGTTTTTGACATGTCCGATCCTCGGCGCGCAGGCATCATCCGGCGGCGATTTCGATCCATTGGAGAACGCATTTCCGGGCACCCGCAGCTCTCCCGTCCAGCGGGAAAGCCATAAGGCGCGCAGCGTTTTTTGTACGACGGCCTTAGTCGGTCATGTCGTAAAAATGCGTCGGCTTTTTACTTGCTTCGAGCGGGCCGATCAGTTTCTAAGGCGCACGCAAAGGAGGGAACCTGACGGAATGTCGGGCAGGGTTCCGAGGGGGTAGGAATCATTGCTCGCAGCATTTCGCTCATGGGCCGAGGTGCTGAGGGCGGGGGTTTCAAGGGGGGCTGGCAGGTTCCGGACAACAATATCGGCAAACAAAAACATTAAGCCATTCCTTAGCTTGGGTAGGAAAAATGTCGCCTTTTGGGCGATCTAAATAAAGCATCCTTTGATACGGCATCAGGTAATCCCTGATTTGGCTAGGGGATGACCCTGCTCGCCATAGGGGAAAACCTTAGTAGGTAATGTCGTAAGCGCAAGTAAGTTTTTTCCGATTTTTTAAAAAATTATCGGACTGCCCCAGGCTGCGGTTCAGCCGTGGAAAACATGCGGACCTGCCATCAGCAAAGCCGGAGGTGCGCCACGGCCAAGTAATAGGCCGCGGCGTCAGGGGAGGGGAGAAATAGAGGAAAGCGGGGGCTCAGCAGTGGATGTGTTCAGCCGCATGCATGGCCAGGTAGGCATCGAGCTTCTTGTCGTTCAAACCCAAGGTACTGAGAATTTGCGCCATGAAGCTGACAGGCGCGCTACCAGGGGCGGTAACCACCCCCTGGTCGGCAACGGCATAGGGCACATCCTGGTAATAGTCCGCTCCGCGGTAATGCACCTGCTTCAGGTTCTCAGCAGAGTTGGACGTATGCTGCACGTGATCCAGCACTCCGGCCTGGGCCAGGACGCGGGTGCCGTCACAGATTCCCGCAACGACGATTTTCCTGGCGTGGGCCGCACGAACCAGCGCCTCGATTGCCGGTGCCTTGTCTGTTTTCCACACAGGGCCTCCCGTCACGATCAGCAAGTCGACATCGTCCAGCTCGATGGCTTCGATGGCCAGGTTCGGGATGATGGTCATTCCTCCGGATGAGGTCACTTGCTTGCCACCGGGGGCTGCGAAACGAGTGTCGAAGCCATAGTAGGCTCGCCCCGTGGAGTTGATGAGTGCGGGTTCCCAGTCGGAGAAATTCTCGGTGAGAACAGTGACGGCACGTACCATTTGAGTGTCCTTCTCAAGTATCCATGATGATCGGCGGCAATGATCCAGAATGCGGGTCCTGGCCGGTTGCCATCGAGTGTAGGCGCTGGCGCGTCGCTGAATGACGGGGCTGAGTATCGGCGGGATGCATCGGACTCGACAATGACAGTGGTCAAAGGGGCGGCGGGTTGGGCATTGAAATCAGCGAGGGGGGCTTCGGTGGTGTTGAGGGCGGCTTATGAACATCAATGACATAGCACCTGATTTTTGTGGGTGATGTCAGATGTTCATAGGCAGCTCATGAGGCCGAGATTACTGGCTCAGTGTTCCCGAAATGAACGCAACTGTTCATCGATTGATGTTCATAGACCGAGTTTTCCGAGACCCGCGTTAGCCTCGTCCCCGGGCTGGCTCAACCATTGGTCGACCTCGCGCTGCCTCGGGTTACACGCGAGCACTACATCATCGGTAACGCCGCGATCAATTTCCCGTATCCGCACGTGTTGGCATTTCTTGTCGTACTGGAATCGTGATTCGGGGGGGGGCAAGGTGTCCCTTGCTGGCAACCATTTTCCGGAGCCACATCGGTTTTTGGTGACGCCGGGATCTTGGATGCTACTTAGCAGCTAGCCAAAAAACGGATACCGGGGTGAGGGAGTCAGCGATCTACGATGGGGGGATGAGTGCAAGCGTGATGCCAATTGCAATTGGTTCGCTTGCTGGGTGGCGGGTTTGTGGCAGTGAGCGTACGGAGTGATTGACGGAGGACTTTGAGGGAGTAGGTGATTGGTTCGTGGTTAGCTGAACCAATTTTTCAGACAGTGCCATATAGATGTGCATCAAAGTTACATGCGCTTCATTAGGAAACGTCGTGAGTATCGCACCGCCTATGAAGGGACTACGTGCGTGAAAACTTTTGGCTGGAAGTCCCGGTATTTTGCCGTCCTGTGGGCAGCAAGGCTAAAGTGCAGCTGTTCAAGGTTGACCTAAATCTGATCCTCGAAGGGCACCCCTTACTGCAAATAAGAAGAAGGTTTCGGCTGAGGTGCCCTCCCTAATATCCGTTCGCTTTTCATTTTTCAGACTACTCCTAAATATTTAACGACTTGTATCACGGTATTGTCTTGAGAAGGCCTGCTGCACCCACTTTGATTAGGGAATTATAACTACAGAATTTTATTTCAAGCCAAACCCTGTTGCAGCGACAAAAGCGCTATTGAAGTTACCAAGTGGCGCCCCGTTTCTTGGTTGCCCGCACAAAAAAGTCGCAGTGCTGACCAGTGATAAATATGTCAATACGGAGCTCGAGGCCCGAAATGATCAAGTTGCTTTCTGCCTATAAAAATAAAAAGCCGATGACACGCATTTAGAACTAATTACATGTTCGAGGGGAGCAGAATGAGTATTTCAGATCATGATTCAAGTCGTATAAAAAAACATCTACTCACAGCACGACAATGGAGGCTCACACCCATCACTTGGGCTGTTACCTTGTCGATGAGCCAGGCAGGCGTGGCTTTTGCGCAAGAAGCGCCAGCAGCCAATAATCCCTATACGTCTCAGGTGCTTGAAGCTGCGTTCAGGAAAGCAGTTGCCTCGTTTGGCCCCAAAACCGACGTATATAAGGGGCTGCGGTTTAAAGACGCGGAGATCGTCGATTTAGCGGCCAAGGATTTTGCCGCCCAGTCCGGCAAGTTTGACTCGGCCCTCAAGCAGAACTACGAACTGCAACCAGAAAACCTGACCATCAGCGCCATGCTTGGTGATACCAAGCGGCCGTTGGACTACGACTCGCCTCTGGACAAATACCGCAGCCGGTTGTTCAGCAACAACGGCCGTTACACCACCGATATTCTCGATTTTTCCAAGGCAATCATCTCCAATCTGCCCGCCGCCAAGCCCTATGTCTATGTAGAACCGGGCGTCAGCAGCAACCTCAACGGGCAACTGAATGCAGGTCAATCCTGGGCGGGTGCTACACGTGACTGGAGCGCCAACGCACAAACCTGGAAGACTCCGGAAGCCCAGGTTAACTCTGGCCTGGACCGCACCAATGCATACTATGCTTATGCCTTGGGCATCACCGGTAAGGGCGTGAATGTCGGCGTGCTCGACTCGGGGGTCCTCGCCGAGCATTTTGAGTTCCAGGGCAAGAATGCCCAGGGCCAGGACCGGGTGCAGACGGTGACTTCTACCGGCGAGTACTACGCCACCCATCCGCGCTACCGTCTTGAAGTGCCCAGCGGCGAGTTCCAGCAGGGTGAACATTTCAATATCTCAGGAGAATATGACCCGGCGTTCAACGATGGCCACGGTACGGAAATGTCCGGCGTGCTTGGGGCCAGCCGCAATGGCACCGGTATGCACGGCATTGCCTTCGATGCGAATATCTTTGTCGCCAACACAGGTGGCAGCGACAACGATCGGTACCAAGGCTCCAATGACCTCGACTACAACGCCTTCATGGCCAGCTACAACGCCCTGGCCGCAAAGAATGTGTCGATCGTCAACCAGAGTTGGGGGCAAAACTCGCGCAACGATGTAGAGAACCACTTCGGCAATGTCGGCGACAGCGCGGCGGACAACTTGCGCGACATGACCGCCGCTTATCGCCCGTTTTGGGACAAGGCCCACGCCGGGCAAAAAACCTGGATGGACGCGATGGCCGACGCAGCACGGCAAAACACGTTCATTCAGATCATTTCTGCGGGTAACGACAGCCACGGGGCCAACCCGGATACCAACGCCAACCTGCCGTTTTTCAAACCCGATATCGAAACCAAATTCCTTTCGATCACCGGTTACGACGAGACCAGCGCTCAGGTCTACAACCGTTGCGGCACGTCGAAGTGGTGGTGTGTGATGGGCGTTTCGGGGATTCCATCCACGGGGCCGGAAGGCGAAATTATCCCAAATGCCAACGGCACCTCGGCCGCCGCGCCGAGTGTCTCCGGGGCGTTGGCGCTGGTGATTCAGCGCTTCCCTTACATGACCGCCAGTCAGGCCCGCGATGTGTTGCTGACCACCTCCAGCCTGCAAGCGCCGGACGGTCTGGACACGCCCGTGGGTACCCTGTACGGCGGCCGCACCTACGGCAAACTGCAACCGGTGCACGACGCTGCGCGGGGTACGCCGCAGGTACCGGGAGTGGTCAGTGGCTGGGGCTTGCCCAACCTGCAAAAAGCCATGCAGGGGCCGGGGCAGTTCCTCGATTCGGTGGCGGTGGCCTTACCCACCGGTACTCGTGACATCTGGGCTAACCCGATTTCCGATGAAGCGATCCGCGCCCGTCGGCTAGAAGACGCTGCCGAGCAGGCAACCTGGGCGGCCACCAAACAGCAAAAAGGCTGGCTCAACGGCCTGCCGGCCAATGCCTCGGCTGACGATCAGTTCCAATATGAAATCGGCAACGCGCGGGAGTTGGCTATGCTGGCGCGTGCCAAGGACCTGCTCACCGGCACGACCTATGTCGGTAGCCTGGCCAAGTCGGGGGACGGTGAACTGGTGCTGGAAGGCCAGAACACCTATTCGGGCAGCACCTGGGTACGCGGCGGCAAGCTGTCGGTCAATGGCTCGCTGACCTCTGCCGTGACCGTGGATGGCAGCGCCTTAGGCACCGTGAACGCGGACAACGGCGTGACAACCACCCTGGGTGGCACACTGGCTGGCAACGGCACGGTCGGGGCCTTGACCGTCAATACCGGCGGCCGTGTGGCGCCAGGTCATTCGATCGGCACGCTGCATACCGGCGATGTGACGTTCAACCCGGGCTCGGTGTACGCCGTGGAAGTGGGGCCCAATGGCCGCAGCGACCAGATCCAGAGCAGCGGTGTCGCCACCTTCAACGATGGTGTGGTGACGGTTTCCCTGGAAAACAGTCCCAACCTGTTGACCGCCACCGAGGCACGTAGCTTGCTGGGCCAGCAGTTCAACATCCTCAGTGCCAGCCAAGGCATCAATGGCCAGTTTGCGGCGATTTCGCCCAACTACCTGTTCATCGGTACCCAGCTCAATTACCAACCTAACCAACTGACCCTGGCGGTAGCACGCAACCAGACGACCTTCGCCAGCGTTGCGCAAACGCGCAACGAACGTGCAGTGGCGACGGTGGCCGAGACATTGGGCGCCGGCAGCCCGGTGTATGAAAGCCTGCTGGCATCAGATTCGGCGGCCCAGGCGCGGGAAGCGTTCAAGCAACTCTCGGGGCAACTGCACTCGGATGTGGCGGCGGCGCAAATGGCCGACAGTCGTTACATTCGCGAAGCCGTCAACGGCCGCCTGCAACAGGCTCAGGCACTGGATTCCAGCGCGCAGATCCAGGCCAGCGACAACGGCGGCTGGGTGCAACTGCTGGGCGGTCGCAATAACGTCAGCGGTGACAACAACGCCAGTGGCTACTCCTCGTCCACCAGCGGTGTGCTGCTGGGCCTTGACACCGAGGTCGGCGACGGCTGGCGTTTGGGCGCAGCGACCGGCTACACCCAGAGTCACCTCAATGGCGACGCCTCGGCATCGGCTGACAGCGACAACTATCACCTGTCGGTCTACGGCGGTAAACGCTTCGACGCCGTCGCCCTGCGCTTGGGCGCCACCACTACCTGGCACCGTATCGACAGCTCGCGGCGTGTGACGTACGCCAACCAGTCGGACTACGACAAGGCCGACTACAGTGCTCGCACTGACCAGGTGTTCGGCGAAATCGGTTACACCCAATGGAGCCTGTTCGAACCCTTCGCCAACCTGACCTACCTGAACCATCAGAGCGATTTGTTCAAGGAAAAAGGCGGCGCCGCAGCCCTGCATGCCAGTAAGCAAAGCCAGGATGCCACGCTCTCGACGTTGGGCCTGCGCGCGCATACCCAATTGCCGGTCAGCTCGACCTCGGCCGTGACGTTGCGCGGTGAGCTGGGTTGGGAACATCAGTTCGGTAATACCGATCGTGAAGCTTCGCTGAAGTTTGCCGGCAGTGACACCGCCTTTGCCGTCAACAGCGTGCCGGTGGCCCGTGATGGTGCGGTGATCAAGGCCAGTGCGGAAATGGCCCTGACCCAGGACACGCTGGTGTCGTTGAGCTATAGCGGTTTGCTGTCCAACCGCGGTAACAACAACGGGATCAACGCGGGCTTTACCTTCCGCTTCTAACCCAGGGAAGTTGTCCAGCGATAATCTTTGGCGAGGGAGCAAGCTCCCTCGCCACAGTGATGCATGGAATAAACAGCCCTGCGCAAAATTGACTCACAGGTTTACAATTGTCGCTCCTGATCAGGAGTATCCCTGTGCTGACTCCGGGCGGCGATGACAGTTACAGCCACAGTTGACACTTGAAGGCAGCATTAAAACCTACTCTCTGGCATCCGATGCGTAATAGTCGACTTATGGATGAGGAGGGCGGGACAGTTCCTATCGGAACACCTTATACCGGTTTTGATGAGCCGTTGATTCCTGTGCGTTCCGGCCGACATGGCAGTGCTCGCTCCACCTGAGCAGAGTGCGCGCTGATATGTTTGTTTATTCGTCGCCATCGGTTCAAAGCAGCAAGCTGAATAATTTAGGTGTAGTCCTATAGAACCCTATGATGGTCTTTGCTTAAGTATGTTGTCTTATTAAACATCAAGCGATATTCAAGTTGGATAAATTACCTCCCCGCCTTAAATCTGTCTTTCTGTCCCTTCGTCACGTGGTGCCGATCCTGGGACTTGCCGCCATAACCGTGCAGCCATCCCTAGTGGGGAGTGAACGTCAGGTCAAACCGACGGACGGCACCCAGACTCTGGTATTCGTGCGCCACGCCGAAAAACCCAGCGAGGGCTTGGGGCAGTTGAACTGCCAAGGGCTCAATCGCGCCCTGGACCTCGCTATAATGCTGCCTGAGCGTTTTGGCAAAGCCGACTACGTGTTCGCTGCCAACCCCTTGCGATATGTTAAGGAGGGGCGTCAGGACCAACGCTATAGCTATATTCGCCCGCTGATGACTATCGGCCCCAGCGCCATCCGCCTTGGCCTGTCGGTGAATATCGACTTTGGGGCAAACGACACTGACGAACTGGCGGACGAGCTACTGCGCAAGAAATATCACAACGCGACGGTCTACACCGCCTGGTCTCGTGGTTACCTCCCGGAACTGATCAATGCCGTAGCAGGCAAGGCCCTTGGTGAGGAGGGGATGATCGCCGAGGATTGGAGGCGTGATGATTTCGACACGCTATATGTATTAACCCTGACCTGGCGCGATGGCAAGGCGAGCCTGTACAGCCAACGCCTGCTCCAGGGCCTCGACCATGGTGAGCCTACTTGCCCAGCCTGATTCGCGGATTACTGCCGGGCTTTGGAGCCGATACCGGGATGACTGGTGGCTTGCGGTGTACAGGGAAGGGGGTGCGACCGGCGGGTAGTAGCGAGACACTGATCTGCCACTCTTCGAGCGTCAGCCGCAGTTGCTCGAATACGTCGTCGCCGTAATAGCTCTCAGGCTCCGGTGGCGAGCGCGCGTATGAATTCGTCCACCTCCAGAGGTAACGACAAGGCAAAGCCCTGTCCCGTGCGGTACCCGTGCTTGAGCAACGCCTCAACCTGCGACGAAGATTCAATCCCTTCGGCGATGACATCCAGGTCCATGGCCTGGCCTATCGAAATCGCCGCGCAGACTGCCGCACAACAGCCGCAGTCATCGGCCATACCTTGTACGAAGCGGCCATCAATTTTGAGTTTGGAAAATGGCATTTGAGTCAACAGGTCTATCGAAGCAAAGCCACAACCAAAATCGTCCATTGCAATCGGAAAGCCCCACATGCGCAGAGAACCCAACTCCATCGACAAGGCAAGCCAATCATGAACTGGCACATCTTCCGTCAATTCGATCGTGAGCAGTGAAGTGGGCACGTCTGCTTCTCGAAGCCTTCGCGCGAGTGATTGACCAATCCCAGTCGTGGATAATATCGAGGCTGATGCATTTACGGCTATCGGCACCGCAATACCCTGACGGTGCAGATCGCTCAACAGCGCAATCACTCTAGTCAGCACTGTGTGGAAGAGCAGTAGCTCCACACCGGCTTGGCGCGCCAACGGCACAAAGGTTGCCGGCGCAATATTGCCTTTGGATACATGGTTCCAACGCGCCAGCGCTTCGGCACCTACGATCTCGCCGGTTTGCAGGTTGAGTTGTGGTTGCAGCACTATTCTGAGGTCGATATTGGCCATCAGGGCGCGCATCAGCTCAACTGCGCTGGGTGCTTGATTTTTGCTGTGCTGGCCTGACCCGACATGAGTGCTCTCCAAGAGCGCGCAGGCGACATTCATATCGATATTTGCACTAGCCAAGTCGAAGAGCAGGACTTTTACACCCGCACGTCCGGCTACTCGTACATGCCATTCCAGGGAATCCTGCTCCTGTGCGCTGTACCATATGACAACAGGCATATTCGACAATATGCATTGCCGCCTAAGATCCAGCAGCAATGACGGCAAGGCTAGCCCCTCGGCACGCTCCGCCGAGATACTGTTCAGCACGACGTCAAACCGTCGCGTGGCCAGTACGATTGCAGCTGCACTCAAGTTCGCTACGAACTGCGCCTCGTAGGTGAAAGATGGGCTGTAGCCGATAACGTCAACTGCTCCTACAATCAGCACCTGAGGCAAAGTTTTGTAATGCTCCGTCTGCATCGGATTCGATGACATCGTATCTGCCCATAGAAATATATTGATGCCAAATACTGTACGTAGTCGTGCAGAGTGCAGACTATCGGAATGGGATTAAAAGGAGTTCGATCATCCTCTCATGGTGAAATTCTGTCTGATCCTGTGGATGACGCACACTGCCCCAGTAGCTGCTCCAATGTGAGAAGATCCGTCTGTACAGAGCTAAAGGACCCGACCTTGAGGCGGGCCTCCATTGATTTCGCCAACGATGCCATATCTGGTTGTTTCAATATTGCGAAGGCGCCAAACAATCGATGCGCGTAATGAGTCGCGTCTTCCATGTCAGCCATTTCAACTGCAGCTCGTAACGCATGCACGTCGCTCCAGAGGTGCGCGAAAGCTGTTCGTTCATCTGTAACGAATGCGGCCTCATCATCAATATGTGCCAGTGACAAATCTGTCCAGAGTTGAAGTGCATCTCTTAACTTGCCCAGCTTGATGGGTTTTTTCAGTACGCCGTCCATGCCTGCTTCGAAGCAGGTGGTGGTGTGTTCATCATCGGTCGATGCGGAGATCGCCATGATTGGCGTAGGTGCAAGGGCGAGCGACGACTCTATGGCTCGCCACTGGCGGGCCACCTCATAGCCGGAAATGCTCGGGAGATCACAGTCTAATAACACAATGTCAAACGTGTTTTGCTCAAGTGCAAACAAGGCTTTTTCCCCATCGGGTGCGAGTGTCGGGCTGCAGCCCAAGACTTCGAGCTGGGCGTGGAGGACAGCTTGATTCGCAGGCATATCCTCTACCAGCAAGACCCTGAGTACACGCTCCGTCGCTGGCACACCCAATTGTTGCCTGGATAAGCTCTGTTCTTGTAGATGGGGCGGCGCAACGTAGATATCACAGGGTAGGAGTACTTTGGCGACAGTACCTTTATCAGGCTCGCTCTCGAGATCTATAGAACCACCCATCAATTCCAACAGTTGCCTGCAGATGGTCAAGCCAAGCCCGGTGCCACCAAACTTGCGCGCAGTATTCGTGTTTGCTTGGGTGTATGGTTGAAAAAGCCGTTGAAGAGAGTCGGCGTCTATCCCGATACCTGTATCCACTATGCGGATTTGTAATTGATGCCGGTTTAGCGGGGGAGGGCTGGGATCCAACCGTATACTGATCGTCACGCCACCTTCAGGCGTGAACTTGATCGCATTCGAGATGAGGTTATGCAACACCTGCTCAACGCGAAACCTATCCAGCATCAGATGGGGTTCAATGGGGTGTTCTTGTATTAGCTCCAGTTCAATCCCGTTTTTTGCCTTTAGCGCTAGCAAATCTACAACGGAGCGGGCCAGTTCCATAATATCGACGGGCCCCAGGTCCAGTTGCAGCCGTCCGGCCTCGAGCTTGGAGATATCCAGAACGTCATCCAACAGATATAGTAAGTTCTCCGCACCGCTGGAAGCTACCGCCAGCAAACGATGAGACTCATCAGGCAGCTCGGGACGCTGCATCAGCAACTCCATGGAGGCGAGGATGGCATTCATCGGCGAGCGAATCTCATGGCTGAGGACGGCCAGAAACATAGTTTTCTCTTTCTCGCTTCGCATGGCCAGTCGCCGTTGCTGCCTAGCGTGAACCGCAAATCCTGCGATCAACAATAGTCCAGTCAAGACCAGTGCCATTTGGAGGCCGTAATAGCGCAATAGTACGTCTAGCGACGGCCTGCCATAGTTGTTGGCCGACTCGAGCTCGTTCTGGACCATCGCATCGATTTGCTCCGCGGTCAGAGATGCTAGCACCTTGTCTATAATGTCACGTAAGACGGGCAGATCACGTCGTACAGCCATGGAAAGTTCCATTGGCAAACGGGCTATCCCACCGGATACATACAGCTCCTCATCATATTTGCTACGTAAAAAAGGCAGCAGCACAGGTGCAACGTCTAGCGCCGCATCAGCCTGCTTGTCCATGACTGCAATAAGCGAATCTTCGGACGTTTTCGTCCCAAGGATTTTGACAGCCGGGTAGAGTGCTCTGATTGCGCTCTCATATGAGCTGCCCTTCTTGACGGCAACAATATGCCCGTCTAGTCGATGTAGATCGAACACCGCCTGACTGTTTTTACGTGTTACAACTATTGTTGCGCCCGTATAATAGGTGTTGGTGAAGAGGGCTGCATCGATAATCGATTGCTGCGCAAACATCGGCATGATCCCGGGAAGAACATCTACTTCGCCCCGCTGAAACTTCTCTATCCTCCTCCGACCGAGACCCGAGTCGGGCACAGGCTCAAATCGAAGGCCTGTGCTGTGTTCGATGAAGTCTATGTACTCGGTGGCCAGTCCCATGAGCTGACCGTCCTCCACATATTGTATCGGCTTCCAGTTAGGCTCGACCGCCACATGGACGACCGGGTTTGCAGCAATCCAGGCGCGTTCTTCAGGGGTGAGATCCAGAGGATGGGAGAAAACTGACGGTAACCAGACCAATAAAATCGCTGGCCAAAATGCCGCTCCCCGCTTCATGGTGCTTTCACCTGGTACTTCGGTTGGAAAAAGTCAATATTGAAGATAACAGCTGACCTGTCGGATTTTTCTGCATTTTTTCTCACGGCCATGCCTCCTGGAAAGCTGTGAATGACCTCACGTTTTTGATCGAAACCCTACCGCTGGCATGAGCGGCCGTCAATTATACTGTACTGCTCGCGCGCCACGAGCGAGATAAGAATACGAGTTGCCATCTCACATTATTTTTAAGAGCAGTCTTATAGTCTGAAATGATCAGGCGTTGTTTAAATGAGCTGTCAGTACACTCATGAAGCGATCGTCAAGTTGAAAAACTCGCCCCTTACTCTAACGCCTCCCCCCCGAGTCAATCTGGTCGTATTAAGCCACGATGAACAATATGTGTTACGCATGACAGAGCGCCTGAACGGTAGTGGTCTTTTCCATATCGAGCACGTTGAGTCGCTGAGCAGGCTGCGCCTGCGTGAGCAACCTATAGACATCGTTATGGCCGAGATTCATGCTGATCATGTCGACAGTCTGATGCTACCGTGTTGGGTCGGTGAACTTAACGCCTACGGCCGGGTACGCAGAGCTCCCCATATTGTCTGGACCATAAAGGCCAGTGCGCTTGATGATGCGACTTCGTCGGCCGCTGCCATCGAGCAGGGCTGTACGGATATCGTCAAAGGTATTTCCAGTATAGCCTTGGCCTCGTATGCCCGACTCGCCAGAGCATCGGGCATACGGGTTGAGATCGTTGCCGAGAATCATCCCACTCAACTTCTACAAGTACTCGAAAAGCTTGCTACTGCCGAACACTTGCTACCGCAGCTGTCGCAATCTGACAGATTTGAGTTGTTGATCAGCGAAGACGATGTCGTGTCAGTGATAACGTCGGGTGAAAATCTACGTGTGGTGCTGCAGCCGCAATATAACTTGGCCAGTCGTCAAGTGATCGGTGCCGAAGCGCTGATACGCTGGCAACACCCAATCCACGGCGACATCCCCCCGTTGATCCTGATCCCGATGGTCGAACAGTTAGGGTTAGGCCTCTTGTTGTTCAGTCATGTCGAGAGAGCGGTGATTGAAGTCCTCGGTACGCTCGATCGTCTGGGTATAGACATTCCCATCGCTATAAATGCCTCGGCCCGCACGCTGTGTGCCACCGGACTGGCTACCCGGTTGGCAATCAAGATGCACAAGGCCGGTTTGCCTGCCCGGCGATTGAAGATCGAGCTGACTGAGCAAATCACCCCTGGAAACGAACTGGTGTTGTCAGCGTCCATCATGGCACTCCGAGCGAAGGGTTTTCTGATTTCGCTCGGAGACTTCGGTGCCGGCGCCGCAACGCTCGCTCTGTTGACGCACATACCCTTCGATGAGATGAAAATCGACGGAAAGTTAGCTGGAATTGCTGAGCAATCGCCACAATCGAGCGAGATCATTTCCGGCATCGTTAACCTTGCCCGCTACTTCAACTTGAATCTGGTGACCGAGGGTATTGAGGACCCATCCAGCATCGAGATGCTCAACCGTCTAGGTTGCAGCGCCGGACAAGGATTGGCTCTGGCCCCTCCATTGGAGCAGGCTGATTTCCTGAGACTCGTCGCGCGATAGTGCACGACAAAAGCCTGGGTGCGACTTTCCAGAACTGTGTGTTTGTACTTAAAAAATTCTCGATCAGGTACCAGTATTGACTATTCTCATTTTAGTCTTTGAGTTACCTGGTCCATACCGAGTGACGTCTGAACGCCATGAAGTCTATACGTGTTGCATTACTCGACGACCATGCTGTCGTTCGCCAAGGTCTTGCCAGTCACCTAGGCGACGCCCCCGGTATAGAGATCGTCGGGATATATAAAAACAGCCGGGAACTGATGCGCGGCATGTCTACAGTGCCCGTCGATGTGCTTTTGCTGGACTTCGTTCTCGGTCGCGACGAGCTTGATGGTGTTTCACTGATTCGCGCTTTGCGGGTTCGCTTTCCTGCCTGCCGGATCCTGGTGCTGTCAACTCACCACGATCCGGCCACTGTCTCGCTGGCCCTGCGGGTTGGAGCGCGCGGATTCATTGGCAAGGATGAGGATCTGACATGCCTCGCCAAGGCTATCCGGGTGGTTGCTTCCGGAGCTGTTTACCTAAGTGCAGAAGCTTCTTATAAAGTAGTCGATGGCATCCAGCAAAGTGACAATTCACCTCAATTAATCAGCAGTGATACTAACGTGCTGCAATTGGCTTTACTGTCGGCGCGTGAGCAGGAGGTGATCCGCTGTTATCTCGACGGCATGACCATCACGGAAATCGCCGAGAAGTTCAACCGTAGTATAAAAACCATCAGTACGCAGAAAGCCACAGCTTTTCGCAAGCTAGGAATAACCTCTAACAATGGGTTGTTCAAGATAATGAAGACACTAGAGTAGCCTGTGAAGCTTTACGCATGTCCGTAGGTTCATTCTTGAATTTGAGGAAGCTCACAAGTTATTATCTGTGAGTTTTTTTGTTGGCGGCAACTACATGAAATCTGTAAAAGGAAAATCATGATCTCAGAAAAAAGCGGAGGTTCGAGAACGGCGAGGAGTTTTTCTCTATTATGGAAAATGATCTATCTCGCTAGACATCAAAGCAGCATTAGGATTATTTCACGCCGACAGCATCATGATTGATGCGGCGGGGAAAATGCATCGTGGTAAAGACGCCATTGCCCTTGAGTTGGAAGGGTTCTTCAGCCTCGGATTTCCTGTATGCAGTACCAGGCGACATTTGTTTGTCTATGGCGATATGGCTTTGCAAATTTCTGATTGGAGTCTTAGTGGTGTCAGCGAGGACGGAACGATAATAAACGTAGGGGGTACTGCGACCGATGTTATATGTCGCGGGCATGATAATATCTGGCGTTACGCAATCGATAATACATTTAGAATTTTAAGTCGCCATCTGAAGTAGATTGTTAGGCCCGGGAATGAGTAGAGAAATAGCGTGGGGCAAAAGCCCGTAGCGAATAAACGCTACGGGCCGATTTTGTATTACAAATAGACTAACTCTAGCGTGGCTGAACCGTCCAGAGACACATCGCTGCTCAAATCCAGTTCAGAACCTTTATTCAACGCGGCCTGCACGTTTAAGGTACCTGACAGAGTCTTGAATGCGATTGGAGCGCCAGCAGTTGTTGCCGACCATGACATGAGAACAGAACCATCATTTGCAATACCTCCTGAACTTGAGTTTAGCCATGTAGTGCCGGAGTCTTTGCTGAAGGTTGATTCAACTTGGGCGCCGTCAGCAGTGAAGCCATTTACGGCTAAGGTCATCGCATAAACACCAATATTTTTTCCGGACGCATTGCCCAAACCAAAGGCACCGATTTCATTCAAGGCTGGCCTGATTTTCTTTACTGCTCCAGGGACTCGTGTGCCCGCACGATTATCTATAGCCTTCAGCGCAACTTTTGTCGGTGCATTGCAAACAATAGTGAACGCAACATTTTTTTCAGGCAACAGGGTAAAATCGTTTGTGCTCAAGTCAGTAGAACTGTGTGTGCCGTAATCGATAGTGCCACCACCCGCCAATGTCGGAGTGCAGGCGTTCGGAATAATAGTGCCAATTACTTTTACCTCAACCGATGCAGCATGTGCACCCAAAGAAAAGGCTGTCGCAGTAGTGGCGAAGGCCCATGCGGCGAGTTTTGGATTGAAACGCATTTTTATTTCTCCGTTACGAAAAGTTAGGTAGGTCTGCTCCAATGGCAGAGTGGCTGGCTTCCATTCCAGCTGGATGCTATTTTCTTATTAATAATGTTTGCGAAGCTCTAGGAGTAGGCCTAAAAATAAAAGTCGATATGCAATCTTCTATTGTGTATCCAGTGTCAACCTGCCGAGCCCTTCAAGTACGGTGATGTCGCGCGCATATGTCTCTGTGTCACTGATATACGTTTGAATTTCAACCTGAGCCAAAAAAACTTTGCCAACAGCCCGCTGACCTTGAACCATAGTTGTCACCACTTCATTTGGGCGCAGTAGCTCCGTTGGCGATAACGGCCTGGCACTGCCAGCCTGAGCGAGTTGCACGGTATTTCCATCCAGCGTTGCGTTACTCAGCGTGATTGTGAAATGGCCTTTATCGGCAAACCGGTAGCTATTCAAATCCGCCGCTTGTCCCTCAAACCGCAATCCAAAGCGGGTTTCTTCGCGACAGACCACCGTCAGGTTTAGTTGCCGGTTTCCGAGGGCAATCGGAGCACTCCCGCGGATATCCATATCGCTCCGGTTAAGTGTGCCGTAATCGACCTCCGGGTTGCTCAAACGCATTTCGCAGTCGGCCGCGAACGTACTACTGGCAACCAGGGTAAGCGCAGTGCCAAGCCATCGCGCGCAATCTGCCCTGGTGCTACGGCGCATGACAAACAGCCGGTGCAACATCATAAAAAGCGTCATAGTCAGTCTCCTTGGGGAAGTCGATCTTCAGCAGGCAGGACTTTTCATCAGTAAGAGAAACCCTCAGTACTTCAGTAGGGGCCAGGTCAGAAAGAAAGATGACGCCCTTGTCCAGAACCGTCGTAAGGAAGTGGTTTTTGTCATCAAGTACCGAAGAACCTTTGGGCAGCGGTTGTCCTGCTGTGTCGGAGGCGTTAATCAGGATGCGTTGAACTTTGATGACCTTGAAGTCGAGGTGACTCACCGAACCACGGCCGGCGCCAATCCTCTGGAAGCCGTTCTGTAGGTCGATCCGTTTCGGCAGCGATTTTGTTTGCACCTCGACGCGGCTATCTCGATAGGCACTCAGTTGTGGCACCACTGCTTTGCCTTTGTAGTCAGTCCATACCGGGCCATAAGGTGTCGACACCTTGACCCCGGACAGGTCGCCGACGTCCACGATGCCGAAGGTGTCTTGCACCGGATATGGCGAGAAGGTCACCCCATCTTGATGTGCTACTGCGCCGCCGGAGACTCGAGCGTTGTAGTTCTTGCTGTCCGGGCCTTGGGCATAACCCAGGTCCACGCTGGTGAAGCGAGGAATGGCCGAGAGGTTGGCGGTAGAATAGTTGTCACCTCGGTCGCCAGTGCTCTCGGTGCTAAGGCGGTAATTGAACTGGTCATTGATGGTTTCGGAATACGTTGCACCAAAACGCTGGTTGTCGCCGCGTCGGCTGGCATAGGTGCGCACGCTACGGGACTGACCCAGGGGCACGCTGACGCTGAAGTAGATTGCGTCGTCGCTGTCACCCGGACTGTTGGAAGAGCCGCTTAATGCGGTTTCCACGGTGGCAGACACAGTGGCATGTTTGAACGTTTTCCCCCAGGAGCCCACCAGGCGATTGGTAGAGTCGCCATTGAAGGTACGGCTGGGTGAAATGGACACGTTGAAGCTGCCCAACGTGCTATTGGACCAGCCCAGCGAGGCACTGTATTGGCTCTTGTAGCGGCGGTTGTACCAATCGTCATCAGCATGCAATGTGGTGTCGGACAGTTCTCGATAGCCGGTGGTCTGCTGGGTAGCCGACACACTGCCCGACACGGTCTCGGTGAAACGCGTGCTCAAGGTGACACTGGCCTGGGTGCCTTTTACGTCTTCCTTGGCTGTGTGGGAGTAGAGGTTACGCACACTCAGGCTGGTGTCCTTTGCGAGGTTGGTGTCCACGCCCCATCCGGTGGATTGATAGTCGGTGGCTGCCATCAGCCCGGTAGTAGCGGTCAGGCTTTCACTCAGGCTCCAGGTGCCAGTGCCGGTAATCACCCAGGGTTGGTCCTCATCATTGGCGCCCTGGTTGCGTATCTTGCCGGCAGAAAAGGTGTAACCAGGTCGGACCGTAACAGCGTTGCGAAATGACGCTGCTGACACGACGAAGTTTCGCTCTGCGCCAGTGATGTCTCGCACTTTGACGTCCAGATCGGAGTTGCTGTTGAGCAACGGTATATCGCTCAGGCTGAACGGTCCTTCCGGCACGATCGTGGTGTAGATCAACGCACCGACCTGACGTACTTCTATCGTGGATTGTGCATTGGCGATGCCCTCTACCCGTGCCCCGGAACGTGCCGACCCCATCAGCGCCGTTTCGGGCAGTATCTGCACGCCGGTAATCGCCCCCCCGGAAAAAAGCGGGTTGTTGATATTGATCTGCCCGGCCTGCAGCAGGGCCTTTTGCTCGGTGAATGTGCGTTGTGCGTATGCGTATAAATGTTCGAAACTCTCTTTGTCGTCGCTCTTGCTATAAAGCTGGTGACTGCGCACGATCCAGTCACCCATGTTGAACCCCAGATCGGTCGAGCCCGACAGGTAGTCGCTAGACTGCGAACCAAATTCCGAACGCATGGCCATTACGTCATAGTTGAAAAGGGCAGCAGTGCCACCACGGCTGAAGTTCGTAGTCTGGGGCGCATCGCTCTGTAAGGCATGCTGCGGGACCACCAGAAAAATCTCATCCTTGTTCGGGTGCAGGCTGACCTCGGTTTGCGGGTACGCCGCCACAAAGTCATAACGTTTTTCGGTGGCGTCCTTTGAACTCAGCACGTACTGCGAACCAGGAACCTTCAGACGGGCCTTGGTCAGCAATGCCTCGTCAAAATACAGCTCTCCGTGGTTGTCGAACCGGGCTTCCACTCTGCCCAGCTTGACCCCGTTAACCACCAGTGAAACTACGTGCGCGCCCTCCGTAAACCGCGCGGGCTCGCGAAAATAATCAGCCAGTTTGGGGTCAATGCCGCGTGCTTTAAGGGTTTGCATATCGAACCTTGCGAAATCGCCGCTGGCTTGCCCAGCCCCCTGCGACATGTCCGCCTGGGCGGCAATCGGCGTAAGCAAGAGTGCGTTCCAGATCGCGTACGCAAGGGGCGCAAAGATCGGTAGGAAAGGGCGCTTGTTTTGTTCAGGCACGAGTTTGCAGCGGCCACCCTTATAGGTAGCCAGGAAAGGCTTTTTCATGGTTTAGGACTGCTAGGTAGAAACAGGCGGGGAGGCAAAAGCTGTTGACTATTGCGCGTGCTCAGTAACTAGTAGTGGCATCAATAGGCGCTTCGTACTTATCGACCGAGAAGCCATAGACCGTGCCAGGGCCGATGGTTACCGAGCTTGAGTGGATAGCTTCAGGTGCCAACGCCATCTTCAATGTCTCACCAGGCAGGACATAGGTGCGTGGCAGCAAGGCCGTCTTGCCCGAAGGCTTGAGTTTCAGCTCTTGAGACAACCGCACGACATAGGCGCTGTTGTTGATCACCACCAGCTTGCCGTTATGGATACCCCATTTCAGCAACTTCCAAGGCTCACGGTTAGGCTCCAGACCCTTGGGGTGAACGATCAAAGGCAGGTTCTGACGCATGCTGACACCGACAGTCGAGCGCCCTTGGCTGTTGAGTTTTGGAGCGATGCCTTCAAAGATTACGCGCTTGAGTCGCTGGGTTGTCACCGGCTCGCCTCCTTGACGCAGGAAACGCACAAGCTGGGTTTCACCGGCCTCAACACGGGTGACGGGTGGAGTCAGCACTACCAGGGGCTCGGTGTCCTCGGGGATATTCTCGATAGTCGAATACAACAGCGCCGGAGTGCCGTCGGTGTTCTTGACGTTGATGCTGGTTTCACCTTCGGCCTCATACAATATCACCACAGAGGTCTCAGGCTGCATACCGGTCGCGCAAATGAACGGTGCGGCTAACGCTGCAGCCGAACCTGCCAACAGGGCACACAAATGTTTTTTGGAGATAGTCATGTCTATACCTCATTGAATTGCCGCCAATCGATGAGTTCAGATGGGGCGCTCATTGAGGTGAATTATGAAAGTCCGGTACTAAGCAAAACATCGGAATAGGATTAAAAGTGAGATGAGTTGCCGATAAATCGTGTCTAGGAGGCGAAAACCTGCGCGGTGGACACCAGGGTGCCGTTGATCAGAGCAAGACCTTTCTTCGGCCCCCCCTGCGACAATGGCTCCACCATGATCCTATTGTGGGCCTCTACCATTATTCATCTACCTTTGATCAATGTATCCGGTGTCCGCGAAGGTGATAATCCGAGCATTCGTCGAGCTGCTCGGCGGCGTGTAAGAAGGTACCGCGAGCGAGCATGTTCCTACGGGGTTGACACCTAGCCCACACGAACATGCCTGCTGGCGAAGAAATGCTTCATTCTTATATTGCAATCGGCTCCCCTATCTTGTTCAGCCCTCTGTGAGGTGCTAACTCCACCAGCGCGAGGTTTTCTTGGGGCGGCGGCGCATCTAGTTACCTCTAGAAAGTCCAGGAGGCAGTAGCAGAAGCGCTCTGGTCGTGAAAGCGCTGGCCTATTTCTCCTGTGTACCCCAAGCCGATGGAAAAGGACGGCGTTAGGTCAAGGCTGGCGTTGAGTGCCAATTGAGCCATGTCTTTTTGCACAGGTAAACCGGAGATACTGACGAAGTCCCCTTGGGACCGCAGTTTCAGTCGGGTCTCCGTGGATGGTTCGCTGAAGGTGTGTTGCAGCCCTGTGCTGCCACTCAGCCGCAAGGTCATGCCTCTGGCCAGTGGATGGGTGGCGTTCACACGCGCACCGAGTCGGGCCGAGGTCACGTCCATGCGGCTTTTCTTGCCGCTGAGGGCGAACAGGTTTTGCTTCTCGGTAAAGGCCTCGGTTTCAAGGTGTGTGTAGTTAAGCCCAACAAAGGGTTCTAGAGTCAAGATGTTGAAGTTGATGGCCTTGGACAGTTCGGCAAAGACCTGGCGGGTGCTTCCATCGTAACTGCCTTTCAGTCGCGTGGTGCCATTCTTGTGGCTTATATCGCGTTTGCTGTCGATCTCATGCCAGGCGTAGGCCGCGCCGAGGCGCACTGTAACGCTGTCCAACTGTTTACCGGCATAGGCGGCAAGGCTGTAGGTCTCGACATCAGCCGAAGCACTCTGCATGGAGAGCGAGGCAGAGCTGCTTTGATAGCTGGCGGCGATACCGGCTCTCAAGCCGCTATCTTCGTCTTGCTGATCGAGCCCCCAGATTACCCCGTGAGTCGAACGATTGAGTTTGGCAGCATCATCCTGGCGATTTTGCGCGCCACTGGAGTTGAAGGCATATCCCCAGGCGCCCAAAGCACGCGGGTTCTGTTCTGTTTGGTAAAGACGATTAAGCGTGGCGTTGCGCACGTAGCCTGAATCTTGCAACAGCGCATTCTTGAGCGAGGCATGCAGCTCGCCGGTCATGGATTGCATGACGTGCTTGAACTCATCTCTGGAGAGCCCGATCAAGGTATTGGTTTCTTTTTCGGCCCAGGTTAGAGGTACGGTTTCCGGAGCGCCCACGGAGGGGGTAGCGGCCAGCGGTGTTGCTGACGGAACAGGCACTGGCGTTACGGTGGGCGAGGGCGTAATAACGACTGGCAAAGTCGAGGGCGGTATAGTGATAGGGGCCTCCTTCAGCAGCTGGGTGGCCAAGACTTTTTCGTTTGCGGTTTCCACCAGTGCTTGAGGACTGACGTCGTTACGCACCAGGTTCAGGTTTACTTGGTTTGTTTCGTAAGTCAGGCTGGGCGTGAGGAAGGCCAAATTGGATGTGACGCTGGCAAATTGGCCGCTGACGCCTTTTTGCGCCTGGATAATAGGCAGGCTGGTGTTGGATTTGTAGTCGCCGGCCTCTGCCTGAACGTCAACCAGACCACCTTGCAGGTCAATATGTCCGGCCACGTCCAGCTTGTCGGCACGTCCAGTCGCATCGACCTCGACCTGGTAAATCGACTCGGGCCTGAAGGTCAGGTTTTGGGTGATGCGTAAGGTACCGATCGAATTGCCGGGGGCGATGATCCCGCCTTTGTTGACGGTGACTGAGCCGACTTCGCCGATGCCCTGCAACTGGCCGCCGGACTCTACGTAAACCAATGCGTGGTTCAGTGTGCCATTGATCTTCAGTGCACCGTTGTTGATGTAGGTGTGCCCAGTAGAACTGTTGTTGCCGTTGAGTTCGAGCATACCCGAGCCGTCTTTTATTAGACTGCCGCCGCCGCTGATATTGCTGCCAAATGCGATGTTGTCACTACGATTGAAGGTTAGTGTGCCATTGTTGTTGATATTGCCCGTCACCGAGCCTTGCGTTCCGCCGTTACCCACTTGCACGGCGCCCTGGTTCACGTCGATGCCGCCATTGGCGTTCGTATTGCCTGTAAGGATCAGCAAGCCAGCGCCATCTTTCACCAGCTTGCCATCGCCGCTGATATCGCCGCCAAAGGCTGTGTCGTCACTGCGATTGAAGACCAGCGTGGCGTCGTTGTTGATATTGCCCGTCACCGCGCCTTGCGTTCCACCGTTACCCACCTGCAAGGTGCCTTGGTTCAGGTCAATGCCGCCACTGAAGGTGTTGTTGCCTGTGAGGATTAGCGTACCGCTACCATTTTTGATCAAGCTACCAGGGCCACCAATATCTTCCTTCCAGGTATCAGTTTGAGAAAAGCCGGCCAGATCCATATCTGAAGCTGGGTTCTGGTTGACTGTGAAATCTTCATAGAAATAGGTGGGGCCGCTAAAAGCGCGGGGCAGGTTGATCAGGCCCCAGTTGGCGTCTGGGTTGTTGGCGTCGAAGGTCCAGCCCGCCAGCGAGTTGCTGGGGTAAGCTGTGCTAGCCAGAATCTGCTGCCATTCGGGTGACTTCAAATAGGGAAAGCGAAAACGCAACAAGGCACTTGACTGTTGCGGAATATGTTCAGGGGTGAGCGCTACGACAGGGCGTTTGAGCATTTGGTTGTAATAGCCGATGCTGTAGTTTTCGTTGGCTTGAGTATCGGTCAAGGGCGAGTCTTGAGCCTCAAGGCAGCCACGCAAAGGGCCCGAGCAAAGCTTCGACTCTTCTACCTGCGTTCGAACATCCTTGCTCAGTTCAAAAAAGGTAGTTGCCAACGTGTCGTCTGACAGTATTTTCGACAGGTAGTAATAGTTGCCAATGCGGGAGGCAATAGTGTCGGTTGGAAAGTGTGCTTCCAACACGACACGACTCTCGCCGTATTGCAATGCGCGGGAAATTATTTCGCTGCCACGCTCTGGAAATACCAGGCTCATGGGCAGCGCCGTTGTATAACCTTCCCAAGTGTGGCCGCTTGGGAAGGATGAGCCTTTTATGGATAGGTAGTCTTTTATATATTGTGAGTTTTCCAGAACCTCATAGGGTCTTCCACGAAGAAACTGTTCCTTTAATATGAAGTCTGCAGTTCGTTTCCTTTGTTTGTTAGGGTCATATGATCTGGCTGCCAGTTCGTATAGATCTACCAAGCTGTCGTAAGACGATAGATCTGAAAGAACTAGCGGCATGGTGGGTGTTTTTGCGGGGGTGAGCGAACCTAGTGCTGACTGCGTCATTATCGATAGTTGATAAGCGGTCTCTTGCGATCTATCGCTCCTAGCGAGCTTGTATCTAGCTCCACTGTCTTGTACGTAGGCGATGGAACCTATCCGATCAAGCTCGGATGATTCTGAGCCTGGTTGTGGATAGCCGGTAAGGACGTTATTTTGGAGCTCCTTGAACCAGGTATTTCTTTTGGAGTCGATCAGTGCTTCAGCGATGTCGGTTTCAACTCCAGCTAATACACATGAAGGTGAAAGCATCCAGAGAAAAAGTGCATATTTCAAAGCTGCGTATTGGCCCGATGGGCTAGTATTCAAGGATATGTTTGTTGGTCGCATGAGTCCTCCTGTGGCGTATTGCTTATTGGGAAGGGATCGTTATGCGGGGTTTTCTTTTCCGTTTTATTGCAATGCTGTCAACAAGCCAAAAGAAAATATTTCTGTAAAAATCAAGAGGCTTTATATTTCGCACCTTAATTTGATTTAGGATTTTTCCTATTGATTTTTGTTTTTGGTTTTGTAAGGTCGCTGTTGGTGGCGTGGTGATTTATTGTGTTAGATGTTTGCTGTAACAGCGAAATTTCAGGATTTGTTGTCAGAGGTTCCGTATGCCTCCCTATAAGGTGGGACCAGTGTCAGCCTAGGCCAGCCCCATTTCATAGGTATCGGTCTTTACCACTTCCTTCGCGTCGCTAAGTAGCTCAGGCCATAGCTTAGGCGGACTGCGATCAGTTCGGCCGTCGTGTGATGTGCGAGAGTCGAGGCTGGCAGTCATGTGCTTGTCGAAGGTTCTCAAGATCATGCGTAATTTGCATCGTGTTGACGGCGACAGAAATTTCGGATCATTCCTAGAGATTTTTTTTACCTCAATCGTCAGTATTCAAACCACCTGCCGTCGGCACGCTCGATCTAGCCACTGGAGAACCGCAGGTCATTGGTCAACCGGGTGGATAACCAGCTATTGATCGAAACACGTATAAACAGACTATCGCTAACTAACGAACACGAGCGGTAAGCTGTTTTCGATCCTCCCCGGATGAGCGCGACGGTGGAGATAAAGTCCAGCTCCAAACGTATTGGACTATCTGATCAAGCCTTTTAACAAGGCAATGGAGGCATCAAGGATGCGCTGACTTCTGAGAGAACTATTCGCCAAGCAAATAACTAATCAATTCTCTTGTAACTCGTATGCTTTGTTCGATTTAGAAATAAAACTGTTTGCCTAACGCCGGAAGCAGCGAGGCATGGCAGCTTTGCTCATGGAATATGATCATGCCTACAAAGGCCTTGCGAATTATGATTTTCGACAAATGTCATTCTCAACGACTGGAAGTCGAAAGGTTACTGAACGAACAGGGTTACTATCGTATAGCGCCGGTGGCAGCCTTTGCCGATTTTCTTCATTTAGTGGAGTACTCACTCGTGGCTTTTGATCTTGTCGTCATGCATGGCGGCTCGATCGATGGGATGAGAGATGGTTTCAATCTTGATGGCTTCTGTCGTAATAGCCCCAACCTTCGCCATACCTTGATCTACGATGACCAAACTTTTGATGTAACAGAAATAGATTGGACGTCTTCACGGATCATCAGGAAGGTCCCCAGTCCTCCGAGTCGTATAGCGATAAGTAGTCTCATGGAGATGATCGACCCACACAGAAAACGGTGAGTGTCGTGAGTGGACTGCCCCCGTCACCGTAGACATCTCCAGCCTATGCTTTGAGCATAGGAGGAAGTTTATGAGCACCCAACGATTCACGCCGGAATTCAAGGCCGAAGCCGTCAGGCAAGTCATTCACTACGCTGTGTCGGGTGTTGCAAGTTGCTCGTGCCGGGTTCTATCAATGGCTACACAAGCCTGTTTCCGATCGAGAAAAAGAGAATGGTCGGTTGTTAGGGCTGATCCGTGACTCCTATGCGGCCAGTCGAGGTGTGTATGGCGCACGGAGGGTGTTTGCTGACTTGCGCGAGGCTGGAGAAAGTTGCGGCAAGCACCGTGTCGCGGCATTGATGCGCACCAATAAAATCAAGGCGCTCAGAGGATATAAAGCCCCGCGCGCAATCAAGGGGAGGCCATCGATCATTGCCCCCAATCGACTCAACCGGGCCTTCACTGTCGATGCCCCTAATAAGGCTTGGGTGACCGATATCACTTACATCCGAACGTGGCAGGGATGGTTATATCTGGCCGTCGTACTGGATTTCTACGCTCGCAAGGTGGTCGGCTGGTCAATGAAGCCAACGCTAGGCAAGGAGCTGGCGCTGGACGCGCTGCTCATGGCGGTATGGCGCCGTAAACCCAAAACCAGAGTCATCGTGCATTCGAATCAGGGTAGCCAATATGGTAGCGATGACTGGAAACGTTTTTGTCTGGCCAACCACCTCGAGCCGAGTATGAGCTGCCGAGGAAACTGCTGGGACAATGCCGTGGCGGAGTCTTTTTTCAGTAGCCTGAAAAAAGAACGTATCCGCAAGAAGATCTACAAAACCCGTGACATGGCCCGTGCCGACGTATTCGATTACATTGAAGCGTTTTACAACCGAACGCGTCGTCACAGTCACCTGGGCGGCGTCAGTCCTGAGGCCTTTGAAAGTGCCTCACTTTGAGGCTGGAAAATGTCTATGGGGGCGGGGGCAGTCCATCAGTCGCTTAGGCAGCTCATGAACATCTATGACATAGCACCTGATTTAACATAATATACATTATGCGAATCATCGTATACAGAGCTGAGGCTAGGGTTGGCCAAATTTTCAGCCTGGCAAAGCCTCCATTCTCGTAATCATGCACGGTGTGGCGTCGGTTACCGCTGCACACTTGAATGCCGTCCTCAGAAACAACGCCGTTGGCATCCCTCCGCCTCAAACCATGACGACAGCAATTGGCACCACACCGATAGAAATCGCTAACTCTTGGGCAGCTCTCCCCACAGAAAACCCAAGCATTTACCAGCTTGTCAATAGTGTCGTTGAGCGACTGTGCGGGAGGCAGCGCGATGGTAGGCTTTCATGGCGCCACACTACGCGAGTGCCCGATCTGTTCAGATTATTGATAAAGGCAGGTCAGGCCGATGTATAAGCCGCATGTCAGATAACTGAAAGGATTCGAACATGAAAAAGCCCATAACTTCTCTGGCCGTATCCGCGACGCTCGCTTTCACCGCAACTGTCGCGAACGCTTCCGTGCATCCGACCACCATCAAGGCCCCCCAGACCGTCAATCAGGTGACAGCTTCTATTGACACTCCTTTCGGAACCCATCAAAAAGCTGGCGAAATCCAGATGGCCAGCCTGGCCAGAAGTTGCTCCGATGAACGATATTCCTGGTGGGAATACAGCGGTTGGGAAATCGTCGGCTGTCTCATAAGCGGCCAGTGGTAATTATTGACGGGCCTGGTGCGTGACTTGCGTGATGAGCGCGCACCAGAGCCTAAAGATCGAGCCGGAGAATGCCAACTCAAGAAGCTGCTGGCCGAGGCCCACCTGCACATCGAGGCACTGAAAGTGGGCTTTGGGTAACCGCGGGCCAAGTAGTCTACCGACAGAGCTCTTTGTATTGATTCACGTTGGAAACTGCAGAGTTTAGTGCTGTTGTTTTATATTGATAGTAGCGGATTGCATCTGCCTGAGCGGGTCCAACATTACCGAAATATTCTTCCCAAGCGTTACTCTTAGTTAGCAAGTCAGAGAGCATGGTGCTTAGATCGTTTGCCGTCCAAACTGTCTTGTAGCCTTTAATCTCGCCAGGGGCTGGATGGATATGTTTGACATACTTATCCACCGAGTACCCATACTCGTCGCCCTTTTTATGCTCGTAAGCCATAAAGACCGTGTACACTGTCCCGACTGACTGCTTGTACCAAGGGATAACGACAAAGTGATGAACCGCTGATCCCGTAATAAGAAAGTGCCAAACAGCTGTCTGCGAGTGATCACCACGAAATAAAAGTGCCTGTTCGATTTGGTACTTCATACTCGCATTGTTTTCGATGACATCATTTCCAACATCATCTTGCACCTTCCCGTAAACCGCGCAGCTCATTTGAGCTGGCACACCAGGACAATTCTTCAATCCCATGAGTATTGTGTTGTTGTTTATAGCCCTGATCAGATCTTCCCCTGTCATGTCTCTTGGCTCCTGCCCAGATATTTAACACGTATTTGGAAATAATTAAGCTCACTGTCCTTGGTGAGGATAGCTTCGATCCACCCTTTATCAAATTCATCCAGTGGGTGAACAAAGATGTCAATGGTGATCGGTGCCATGCCACTTTTCTAAAACTAAACGCTCTTAAGAGCCACAATAAAAATGATGAATTATCGTCGACGGCGTGTCGGGTCAACGAACAGGCAATTGCCGCGGCCCACACTGGGTTGCCCCACAGGTTGGCTAAAAGCAGCCATGCCCTCCTCCCCTTCACCAGCAGCGCGGATTTGTGGGGGTCATGAAGAGGTTTCCCGGGGCGAGGAATGGCTGGCCGGCCGCGCGGCCGGAGTCCGGGACAGCAAGACAATGCCTACGGCGATCATCACGCCACCCAGCATTTCGTGGGTGGAAAGCATGTCGCCGCTGATAGCGAAGGTGATCAGCGCGGCAAAGAAAGGACACAAAAACAGGAAGCCGCTGGTGCGCACGGCGCCGCCCGTATGCAGGGCCGCGAACCACAATCCCATGGCCCCCGTCGAAGCGGGAATGGCCAGCCACAGGAACGCAAGCATCGTTTGGGCCGGCAGGCTGAACGACTCGCCACGCCAGGCGGCCAGCAACGCGAGCGCGACCGCCCCAATGAGCATTTGCCAGAACGCCAGCGTCCAGGTATCGACGGCCAAGCGAAAGCGCTTGCTGGCCAGCGTGGCGAGAGCCCAGCAGGTCGAGCCCGCCATGACCAGCGCTTCCGCGGGGCCGATTGCGCCGGTCATCACCGACTGCACACCGATGCAGACCACCACCCCGGCGAAGGCCAGCAGCAGGCCCAGCCAGGCCAGGGGGCGTACCCGCTCCTTGAGCAGGATGCCGGCTAGCAGCGCCACCACCAGCGGATTGCTGGCCATCAGGATTGCCGCCTTGGATGCGCTGGTCTGCGTCAGGCCCATGGTCAGGAACGCCATGACACCGGTCGTCTGCAACAGGCCGATGATGGTCAGTCGCAGCCAGGGCATGGCCTTGACCGGAACCGCTGTGCCGGCAGCGACCCGGGCACGGTGGCGCAGCCACAACCAGGGCAGCAGCGAGAGAGCCGCCACGAAAAAACGTAGTGCCGCCAGCCACAGCGGCGGCAATTCACTCAGGACAATCTTGCTGGCGACGAAGGACGAGCCTTGCAGAAAGGTGGAGCTGAGGATCAGCAGGAGAAAGCGCCGTTGTGCTGCATGCGAGTCCATGGAAACCCTATCAATCGTGGCGGCGGACAGTCGGCCGCCGAATCACTTGATAGTGTGTTGCCCCGCCTCTCGTCACGCTTCGCGCAGAAAGACAACCTCTACGTCAAACAGGACAAGCGCACGCCCGGTCAACTACGCAAAGTAGCGGCTGGGCGATGCTCCAAGCAACCGCTTGAACATGGCCGAGAACGCGCCCGGCGTGTCGTAGCCCATTTCCAGCGCCACAGTCGTCACAGGCTCGCCCGCGGCCAAGCGCGGCAACGCCGCCATCACGCGGGCCTGCTGTCGCCACACTTGAAACGGCACCCCGAGTTCGGCAGTGAACAGCCGCGACAGCGTGCGCGCTGTCGCGCCATGCTGGCCAGCCCAGTCGTTCAGCGTGCGATTATCCTGTGGGTTGGCCAGGATCGCTTCGCAGGTGGCCACCAAGCGCTTGTCGCGGCCCGTGGGCAAATGCAGCCCTTGTTCCGGCGACCAGGCAATCTCTTCGAGGATCAGGCTCAGGATGCGGCCATCTCGGCTGTCCTCTGGATAATCAAGGGCAATCGTCGCCGCACGCAGGATGAGTTCGCGCAGCAGGTTCGAAACCCGTACCGCGCCGGGGTGCAGGGGGGCATCAGTGGGATAGCGATCCTGGCGAACATAGGCTGTGCGCAATGCCACCGGGCTGCCTCGGGTCTGCATGGCATGGGAGATTCCCGCGGGCATCCACAAGGCGCGTTGCGGCGGCACCAGCCACAGGCCTGTGCCCGTCCGGATCTCCATGACGCCGGAAACCGCGTAGATGAGCTGCCCGCAGGAATGGGCATGCGGCGCTACAGCATATGCGGCCGGATAGTCCTTCGCCATGACCACGATGGGGCGGTCTACATTTTCATAGTCGCGCCTATCTACACTTCTAGCCAAAACAGAAACTCGCAGGTTGCAATCGTTCAAGGCTACAGGCTAACCCCTTAAAGCGTCTTCATTCGGCTTGTTTCTCAGCCAAACATTCGCATTCGGTGAACCGATATTTCGATGACGGCGCTGTGCCCTTCGATAAACCTCAATATTGATAGCAGGTTCAAGGGCTCTGGCCGCTCGTAGCCAATAGCCAACGCCTTACATCTCACACAGCCAAATGCGGACATACTTTTCACTGCTGCCTGATAGCTTAAGGCCATCCAGCGGCATGCCCTATAGGCACAGCTGCTGCAGACAAGACACGGAGGTCTGGCGGTCATCATTCATCGAAGGCTGTTTCCATCAGGGACAAGGATCTGAAGCCGGCGACCACCTCATCCTCCATGACCAGCGGTTCGCGCCCGCCACTTGATGGCCTGCAGTGCGCGACTTGTGCAGTACGTGCCGGTGTTCTCCCCAATACCCTGTTTCACGATGAGCAGGCGTTTGGGAAACCCACTCGGCACAATGGATCCCGGAAACCATTCAATAAACGGGGCGGACTCCGAAAAGCCAGACGAGTAGGAACTTATATATGGAGATATATCGTATGTCGGCTCAAGAGAACTTTGTTGGCGGATGGACTCCTTACCACGAACTGACTCCAAAGGATCGGGAAGTATTCAAAGAGGCCCTGGCCGGGTTCGTGGGTGTGCACTACACCCCTGAAAAAGTTTCGACCCAAGTCGTCAACGGCACGAACTATCGTTATCTGTCGAAAGCAACGGTGCCTGGCTCGTCGGACAGCTGGCAGGCCGTAGTGGAAATCTACGCGCCTATTAAAGGCAAGCCGCACATCACCCAGATCCACCGGATCTAAGCAGGGATCAAACCCGTCGGGTCGCGCACAGGTTGCGCGGCCCGATGGTTCATCGCGACGCTCTCCTTCCAAGCCCTCCCCCGAGCCGTAGCCAGCCCATAAACCCCGCCTTGTCTGTCACTCGTTGCAGTTGCTCGACGCCTCCCAGCCCGCGTTATTGCGCATTCCTCTGGAATACTTGCCTGATCCTCTGAGCTTGCCGGGTATCGGATAGGAAACCCTTGGCCCCTGGGCTAGAGTCCGATCACTAGGAGCCAGCCGCCATGACCCAAGCCCGCGCCGGCCAGGCATCGCCCCTGGCACATGCCCTCGACACCTCCCCGCATTTTTTCTCGCTGGACCTTCCGGCCCACTCCGACGTGCTCGCGGCCAGCCCGGCGCACGGGGCAGCGGATTGGCGTATCCGCCCCTTTACCCGCGTTTCTTGAGCAAGGACGCGCCTCGTGGCGCCTCCTGAAGAAAAAACAACGACACACCAACCGATGATCAGCAGGTGAGCCATGGAACTACGAATCAACCAGAAGACCTATCAGGTCGATGCCGACGCCGACACGCCGTTGCTGTGGGTGATCCGCGATGACCTGGGCCTGACCGGCACCAAGTACGGCTGCGGCCTGGCCCAGTGCGGCGCTTGTTCGGTGCTGGTGGACGGCAATGTGGTGCGCGCCTGCGTCACCCCGGTGGCGGGTGTGGTCGGCCGCGAGGTCACCACCATCGAGGCGATCGAGGCGGACGCAGTCGGCAAGCGCGTGGTCGCCGCCTGGGTCGAGCACCAGGTGGCCCAGTGCGGTTACTGCCAGTCTGGGCAGGTCATGGCGGCCACCGCGCTGCTCAAGCACAGCCCCGCGCCCAGCGATGAGCAGATCGAGGCGGCGATGGTCAACCTGTGCCGCTGCGGCACCTACAACGCCATCCATGCCGCCGTGCATGACCTGGCCGCCCAGCCTGCCAAGAAGGAAAGCGCCTGATGAACAAGCCCATCGATTTCGCTGAAGACCTCCTGGACCTGCCGCTGGACGAACCGGTCAACCTGTCCCGCCGGCGCTTTCTGACCGGCACCGCCGTGGGCGCGCTGGTGCTCGGTTTCGGCCTGCCGCTGGGTTCGGCCCGGGTCCTGGCCGCCACGGCGAACACCGCGGAACGCGGGACCCAGGTGCCGGCGTTCCTGGAGATTCGCCCGGATGGCAGCGTGCGCTTGCTCAGCCCCTTCATGGAAGGCGGACAAGGCACCCACACCGCCATGGCGCAGATCGTCGGTGAAGAGCTGGACGCCGACCCCGCCACCTTCGTGGTCGAGGCCGCGCCGCCCGGCGAAGCCTACGTGGTGATGGAGAACGGCATGCGCATCACCGGCGGCAGCATGTCGGTGCGCATGAGCTACCCGACCATGCGCCGCCTGGGCGCCCTGGCGCGGGCCATGCTGCTGCAGGCCGGTGCCGAGCAACTGGGCGTACCGCTGGCCGAGCTGTCCACCGAGCCTGGCCGGGTGCTGCATGCCGCTTCCGGCCGCTCCCTGGGTTACGGTGAATTGGCCGGTCGCGCCCTGGACATGCCGGTGCCCGACCCGGCCAGCATCACCCTGCGCGACCCGAGCCAGTTCCGCTGGATCGGCAAGCCGGTACGGCGCGTCGATGCCTACGAGAAGTCCACCGGCAAGGCGCTGTACAGCATCGACCTGAAGGTCGACGGCATGCTCCACGCCGCCGTGCAGCATGCGCCGCGCCTGGGCATGACGGTGGGCAGCCTGCGCAACGAGGCCCAGGTCAAGGCCATGAAAGGCGTGCACTCCGTTCACCAGTTGCCCGGCGCGGTGGCGGTGGTCGCCGAACGCTGGTGGCACGCCAAGCGCGCGGTGGAAGCCATCCAGGTCGACTGGCAGGAAGCGTCCGCCGATTCGAAGGTACGGCCAATGCCCGCTGACTTCTCCAGCGATGCGTTCCGCGATTTTCTCGCCGCCCAGCAAGGCCCGGCCCGCGACGACGAAAACGAAGGCGACGTGGCCGCCGCCCTGGCCAGTGCCAAGACCCGGGTCGAGGCCACCTACCACAACCAGTACCTCAACCACGCCCAGCTGGAGCCCCCTTCGGCCCTGGCGCGCTTCAATCCCGACGGTTCGCTGGAGGTCTGGCTGCCCAACCAGGCGCCGGACATGTTCCGCGCCGACATCGCCAAGCGCACCGGTCTCGATCCCTCGCGGATCACCCTGCACTCGCCGCTGCTGGGCGGCTTTTTCGGCCGGCATTTCCTCTATGACTCGGCCAGTCCCTACCCACAGGCCATCGCCCTGGCCAAGGCCGTCGGCCGCCCGGTCAAGCTGATCTGGAGCCGCGAGGAAGAGTTCCTGCGTGACGTGCTGCGCCCGGTCGCCGTGGTCAAGTTCCAGGCCGCGCTGGATGCCCAAGGGCTGCCGGTGGCGATCGAAGCGGTGAGCGCCACCGAAGGCCCCACCGAAGCCATCGCCGGCAAGCAGGGCGAAAAACTCGACCCTTCGGCCCTTGAAGGTCTGTCGGGCAAGCCCTACGCCATTGCCAACAAGCGCATCGCGCAGATCTACGTCAAGGGACCGGCCATGCTCGGCTACTGGCGTTCGGTGGGCAATTCACTCAACGACTTCTTCTACGAAGCCTTCCTCGACGAACTGGCGGACAAAGGCGGCCGCGATCCGTACGAGCTACGCCAGCACCTGCTGCGCGACAACCCGCGCCTGACCACGTTGCTGCAGGCGGTGGGCGAACTGTCCGGCGGCTGGAAGCGCGGCCCGTTCACCGCCGAGGACGGCACTCGCCGCGCCCGCGGCGTGGCCATGGCCTCGCCGTTCGGCTCGCACACGGCGGCGATCGCCGAGGTGTCGATCGAAAATGGCCAGGTCAAGGTCCACGACATCTGGCAGGCCATCGACCCGGGCAGCATCGTCAACCCGGCGATCGTCGAGGCCCAGGTCAATGGTGCCGTGGCCTTGGGGTTGTCCCAGACATTGGTGGAAGAAGCGGTGTTCGTGGACGGCAAGCCCCGGGCGCGCAACTACGACCTGTACCCGATCCTGCCGCCTTCACGCATGGCGCGGGTGCATGTACGGATTGTCGAGAGTGGCGAAAAGATGGGCGGCGTCGGCGAGCCCCCGCTGCCCGCAGTGGCGCCGGCGGTGGCCAACGCGGTGGCGCGGCTGACCGGCCAGCGCATCCGTAGCCTGCCATTGAGCCGATACACCTTCAGCTGACCGACAAGGACTGCCCATGAATAACCGCCGATTCGCAAGAACCGCAGGCTGGCTGGCCTTGCCGTGCCTGGTCGCGGCAGGCCTGCTGGCCTGGTATGTCACCCGCGAGCCCGCCTCGCCCTTCGAGCAGGAACAGGCCGCGGCGACCCGCTTCGACCCCGCCTTGGTGAGCCGCGGCGAGTACGTCGCCCGGGTCAGCGATTGCGTGGCCTGCCACAGCCTGCCGGGTAAGGCGCCCTTTGCCGGCGGCCTGGAAATGGCCACGCCGCTGGGCGCCATCCACGCCACCAACGTCACCCCCGACCGGGACACCGGCATCGGTGCCTACAGCCTGGCCGACTTCGACCGCGCCGTGCGCCATGGCGTCGCCCCGGGCGGTCGGCGGCTCTACCCGGCCATGCCCTACCCGTCCTACGTCAAGCTCAGCGACGATGACATGCGCGCGCTGTACGCGTTCTTCATGAAAGGCGTGCAACCGGTCAGCCAGCCCAACGTCCCCAGCGCTATCCCCTGGCCGCTGAACATGCGCTGGCCCATCGCGCTATGGAACGGCCTGTTCGCCCCGAGCACGCCCTACGCGGCCAAACCGGCGCAGGATGCGTTGTGGAACCGCGGCGCCTACATCGTCCAGGGGCCGGGCCACTGCGGCAGCTGCCACACTCCGCGCGGCCTGGCGTTCAACGAGAAGGCCCTGGACGAGTCCGGCGCGCCGTTCCTCGCCGGTGCCCTGCTCGACGGCTGGTACGCGCCGAGCCTGCGCCAGGACGCCAATACCGGCCTGGGCCGCTGGAGCGAGCCGCAGATCGTGCAGTTCCTCAAGACCGGGCGTAACCAGCACGCGGTGGTCTACGGCTCAATGACCGAGGCGTTCAACAACTCCACCCAGTTCATGGCCGACGAGGACCTGGCCGCGATCGCCCGCTACCTCAAGTCGCTGCCCGGCGATCCGCAGCGCGACGGCGCGCCCTGGCAGTACCAGGCCGTGTCCGCCGCCACCCGCCTGGACAGCCCCGGAGCCCACACCTACGTGACCCGCTGCGCCTCCTGCCACGGACTGGACGGCCAGGGCCAGGCCGAGTGGATGCCGCCTTTGGCGGGCGCCACTTCAGCCCTGGCCAAGGAGAACGCGTCGGCGATCAACATCACCCTCAACGGCTCGCAGCGCGTGGTCGCCGCCGGCGTGCCGGATGCCTACCGCATGCCGGCCTTTCGCGAGCAATTGTCGGACCGGGAAATCGCCGAGGTCCTGAGCTTCGTGCGCGGCACCTGGGGCAATTCGGGTGGCGCGGTCGACGCGCAAGCGGTCGGCAAGCTGCGCGGGCATACCGACCCGGCCAGCAGCAGCCCGATCATCCTGCACATGCGCTGAAAGAAGGAGTGGCGTGCTGGCGATCCCCCTGGCCAGGAGCGGATCTGCCAGCAGCCCCTCCCATGAACAACCGAGGTCCCCATGGAAAGCATCGATCTACTGGTCCTGAGCACCGCCCATGACTGGCTCCAGGCCGGCCACCGCGTGTTGCTCGCCACCGTGGCCCGCACCTGGGGCTCCTCGCCCCGCCCCGTGGGCTCGATGATGGCCCTGCGCGGCGATGGTCGGGTGGTCGGCAGCGTGTCGGGAGGTTGTATCGAGGACGACCTGATCCACCGCTACACCAGCGCCTACGATGGCAGCGGCCTGCCGGACGGGCCGCCTCAGGTGGTGCGCTACGGCATCAGCGCCGACGAAGCGCACCGCTTCGGCCTGCCCTGTGGCGGCACACTGGAACTGATCCTCGAATTCACCCCATCGAGGGATGCCCTCGAACGGCTGCTGGCCCAACTCAACGCCGGCAAGCTGGTGCGCCGCAGCCTGGACCTGGGCAGCGGCCAGGTGTCCCTGACCATCAGCGCTACCCCGGAGCAGTTCATCTTCGATGGCCGGCAGATGGTCAACACCCTGGGCCCCGGCTACCGCCTGCTGCTGATCGGGGCCGGCGCGCTGGCCGAATACCTGGCGACCATGGCGCTGTTCAACGGCTTCCGGGTCGCGGTCTGCGACCCCCGCCCCGAATACATCGACGGCTGGAGCGTGGCGGGCGTGGAACAGTTGGTTGGCATGCCGGACGACATCGTCCGCGAATTCGCCCCGGACCTGCGCACCTGCATCGTCGCCGTCAGCCATGACCCCAAGCTCGACGACCTGGCCCTGCTCGAGGCCCTGCACAGCCCGGCCTTCTACATCGGCGCCATCGGTTCGCGGCGCAACAGCCAGCTACGCCGCGAACGCCTGATCGAACACTTCGGCGAAACCGAAGCCTCGCTCCAGCGCCTGCACGGCCCCATCGGCATCTACATCGGCAGCAAGACCCCCGCCGAAATCGCCGTAAGCGTCATGGCCGAGATCCTCGCCGCCAAGAACAGTGTCGCCCTGCCCCTCACCCTTGACGTTTCGAACGCCAAGCAAGCCCGCGAGCAAGAGGCGCCTGTGGCCTGATCGAGACCATCGTTCTCGAAATCCCAGGCGGACTGCCTAGGGTCCAGGTGTTCTGCTGGGGGTATCCAGATGGTCATTTCCCGGCCCCGGAGCTGGCTTGACCAGCATCAGGCTGCAGGGGGCACGGCGCAGCAGGCGCTCGGCGGTACTGCCGACGAACATCTCGACGCCGTGGCGGCAGGCCGTGCCCAGCACAACCATGCCGAAGGCGTTCCTGCGGGCGAAATGCTCGATCGCCAGATGGGGAATGCCGGCCAGCAAATGTCGGCGGCTCTCCTCGACTCCATAACGCTCGGCGAGCAGATCGAAGGCCTCTTGCTGGGCGTCGTTGACCGCATCCCGCAAGCTGGCATCCAGGCTCGAGGTCGGCACACTTGTCAGCGCGTCGCCCACCACCGACCAGTTGCTGACATTGAGCAGGTGCAAGGTCGCGCCGCAGGACGTTGCCAGCGTCGAGGCCAGGTCGAGAATCCGTTCGTTGAGCCCATGGGTCAGGGCCTCCAGGTGGGACAGGTCGACGGCGGCGAGGATCTTCAGCGGCTTGGGGTTTTCCGCGCGGCAGACCAGGTGCAAGGGGGCGGGACAGTCGCGCAGCAGCAGCCAGTCCAGAGGCCGATGGAAGACCCGGTCGAGTGCCGGCACCCGTTGCACATCCTTGATCACCAGGTCCGGGTGGAAGTCGCTCACGTACTCAAGCACGTGGGCCGGGCTCAACCTGGCCCAGACCACTTCAGTGGTCACCCGCAAGCCCTCGCTGCGTTGAAAGCGCGCCTGCTGTTCAAGCCAGTGGCGGTGCACCTGCAGGTAACCTTCCCGGGCCTGGCTCATGGCGTCGTGGTCGAACAGGCCGGCCACCGCCAGCGCGTTGACATGATCGAAAGCGACAATGTGCAACATCGCACCGGTTGCGCTGGCCAGCGCCTGCGCCCGGTCGAACGCGGGGGTGCGGGTCATCTCGATTGGGGCAATGAGCAATAAACGCTGGATTCTCGACATCGCACACCTCGTCCTGGTAACGCTTCACCTGCCTTACCGCAAGCCCGGCTTCCTGCCGGAGCCTTGGTACCCTGCCGATGGGTCATCGGCGATGCGCGGCGCCCGATCTCGGTCAGGGCCGCGCCCTTCTGCCCCTGCTCTGCCCGCAGCCCGCTCCGGTGCCCTCCCCTAGACCGCCAGAACGCTGCAAGGCGCCTGATACAGAATATGTTCGATCGTGCTGCCCACCAGCTTGGCCAGCCCGCGGGACTGGTTCCTGCCCATCACGATCACATCCACATCCTGCGCGTGGGCAAACTCGCTCAGCACCGAGACGGGTGGGCCCTTGATGAAGTGTCGACAGTCGGCAGGCACGCCGAAGCGCTCGGCCAGTCCGAGGAAGGATTGTTCCAGATCCTCGCGCAGCTTGCGGGTAAGGTCCGCCAGGGTCAGGCCGACGCCGCTCATATTTTCCAGAAAGGCCGCGGAGATATCACAGGCGTACAGCAGGTGCAGCTCGGCATCGCACTGCAAGGCGAGACTGGAAGCCTCATGGATGATCCGCTCATTGAGTTCGTTGTCCGCAGGCTTGGCGTCCGACACTTCGACCGCGGCCACGACTTTGCGTGGCAAGAGGCTGCCATTCCCGCCAGTCAGGTACACCGGTATCGGGCAATGGCGCAGCAAGTGCCAGTCCAGGGGGGTGAAGAGCGCGCGCCTGAGCCGCGGCTCATGCTCTATCTGCTTGATCAACAGGTCGGGCTGCATTTCCACGACATGGTCGAGGATGCCTTGCTGCATGTCATCGACCCATGCCACCTCCATCGTCACGGCCAGCACCTGGCCGTGCAGGTCTTCTACCTGGGTCTTGAGCCAGTCGCGATGGTCCTGCAAGTAGCTTTCCCGGGCCTGTTGGCGATCGCCCTCTTCGAGCAACCACAGCATATCCAGCGACCTCATCAAGGCCGCGATATGCAGGCTCGCACCGCTGGCCCGGGCCAGGGCCGCGGCGTGATCTATGGCATGGGAATGGCGTTGAGCCGGGTTGATGATCAGCAACAACCGTTGGTACTGGCTCATGATCGACCTCCAGACAGGTGGGCTTCGATGCCAGGTGCCCGTTGATGAAGGCAGCCGCTGCGCCCTCGCGGGATCGGCATCAGTGTCGCCCCAGACTCCTCCCTGCGCGCCTCCAGGGTTCTGATCTATGTCAGATCCCCGCGCGAGGCGCCGAAAAGCGCCCCTGCGCAGATAAACCTGAGGACCCGCCCCTGGCGCGTCCTGCCTGAGCTCGATGAGGGGCAGGTGTTTTTCCCATTCGTCGCCTGCTTTTCGCCAGCAGCCGAGCGGCCCGCCCTGGCAAGGCACAGGAACTATGCTTCACCCACCAATAGAGGGCTTACTGGCATGCCCGACACCCGAGTGTCGCCAAACCACTATCTCAAGGCTGCATGCGCCAACTGCAGTGTTCTGGAGTTGTGCCTGCCGCTTGGCCTGAGCGGGCCGGAGATCGAGCGTCTGGACACTCTGATCGTGCAACGCTTCAAGGTTAAAAAAGGCGCGGCCCTCTACCGTACAGGCGATCCTTTGCGCTCGCTGTATGCGGTTCGCATAGGCTCGTTCAAGACCAGCATGGTTTCAGTCGACGGTCGAGAACAGGTCACCGGCTTTCAGATATCGGGTGAGATGCTTGGTCTGGATGCCATCAGTGCCGACGAACACGCCTGCAGCGCGTTCGCCCTGGAGGACAGCGAAGTCTGTCCCATCCACTTCGCTCAACTGGAGAAACTCGCCCAGGACTTGCCATCCTTGCAACACAGCCTGAACAAACTCCTGAGCCGAGAAATCGTGCGCGATCACAGCATGTTGATGCTGATGGGCAATATGAACTCCGACGAACGCCTGGCGGCCTTCCTGCTGAACCTGTCGCAACGCCTGAGCCTGCGAGGCTACTCGTCCAGGGACTTCATCCTGAAGATGCGCCGCGAGGAGATCGGCTCCTACCTGGGGCTGAGGCTGGAAACCATTTGCCGGGGCATCGCGCACCTGCGGGACCAGGGGCTGGTGGAAATTTCCGGGCGGGAAGTCAAGGTCCTGAACCTGGAGGGGCTCAAGCAATTGGTCGCAGGTTGCCACCGCTCGGCCCTGCGCTGACCCTGCACGCCCGGAGAATCGTCATGCGCGCCATGGTCCTGCATACCCCCGGCGAACCGCTGCGACAGGAACAACGTCCGGTCCCGACACCCGGCCCCCGGCAACTGCTGATCAAAGTCCTGGCCTGCGGCGTCTGCCGCACCGACCTGCATCTGGTCGATGGCGAGTTGCCCCAGGCGCTGCTGCCACGGGTGCCCGGCCACGAAATCGTTGGCCAGGTGACCGCGGTGGGCGCCAACGTCGCGCCCGACTGGATCGGCCAGCGAGTGGGCGTCCCGTGGCTCGGCTGGACATGCGGCGAATGCGCGTTCTGCCGCACCGGCCGGGAAAACCTGTGCGACCAGGCGCAATTTACCGGCTGTCACCTGGACGGCGGCTACGCCGACTACACGGTCGCCGACGCCCGTTTCTGCCTGCCGATTCCCGAAGCGCTCTCGGCCACCCAGGCCGCGCCGTTGCTGTGTGCCGGGCTGATCGGCTTTCGGGCGCTGCGGATGGCCGGGAATGTGCGCCACCTGGGCCTCTACGGTTTCGGAGCGGCAGCGCACCTGGCCATCCAGGTGGCGCTGGGCCGGGGGCAGCAGGTGTATGCCTTCACCCGGCCCGATGACCGCGCGGGCCAGGACTATGCCCGGTCGCTGGGGGCCCGTTGGGCCGGTCCCTCGGATCAAGCGCCGCCGCACCCGCTCGATGCCAGCCTGATCTTCGCCCCCGTCGGCCCGCTGGTGCCGGCGGCGCTGGCCGTCACGGTCAAGGGCGGCTGCGTGATTTGCGCCGGCATCCACATGAGCGACATCCCGGCATTCCCTTACCGACTGCTCTGGGGCGAACGCAGCGTGCGCTCGGTGGCCAACCTGACCCGTGAAGACGGCAGCGCGTTTTTCGCAGAATTGCAGCACACCCCCGTCCACTGCGACGTCACCTGCTTCGCCCTGGAGGATGCCAATCAGGCCCTGGAGCGCCTGCGGGCCGGTCAGTTCAACGGGGCGATCGTGCTCACTCCGTGACGCCCGAGCCGCTCACCTGACCGCCAGAATACTGCCCGGCACCGAGTACAGCGCCCGTTCGGTAGTGCTGCCGATCAAGCGGTCGATCCCCATCCGGTGCACAGTCCCCATCACCACCACATCGGCCAGGTACTGCTCGACGAAATCGCCGATTGCGGGCACCGGCGGGCCCGGGACAAAGTGCCGACGTTCCGGCGCGATGGCATAACGCTCCGCCAGGCTGACAAACGCCAGATGCAAGGACTCACGCAGCTCCTCGACGACGTCCATGCCCCAGCCACCGCTGACCAGCGGTGCATCGCCATTGAAGGCCGGCGACAGGTCATAGGCGTACAGCAGGTGCAGTGGCGCATCGCATTGCAGGGCCAGGACGTTGGCCGTCTGGATGATGGTGTCGTTCAGGCCGCTGATCTGAGTCGGTGGATCGAATGGGTCCACCGCCGCCACGACCCGGTGCGGCAACCCGTAACGGGCCTGATTGACCAGATGCACGGGGATCGGGCACTCACGCAGCAGATGGCAATCCAGGGGCGTGATGAACACCCGCTTGAGCAGCGGCTCCAGGCTGACGTCCTTGATCAGCAGGTCCGGACCGAGCTCCTCGACCGTCTTCAGGATGTCCAGCAGCGGATGGGTGGTGAACAACACGTCGACCGTCGCCTCCAGCCCCAGGTCGCCGAGCCGCTGGGTCTCTTCGGCCACCCATCGACGATGGCGACGCAGATAACGCTGATAGCCCGCCTCATCGATTATCTCTTCCCACAGATGCACCACCGGCGCCGGCTCGGCGAAGCCGCGTACATGCAGCGCCGCCCCGCTGGCCTTGGCCAGCGCGACAGCCCGCAGCGAGGCTGGCGACTGATGCAGGGTTGGATCGGTGATCAGCAGCAAACGTTGGTAATGCCCCATCACACACCTCGCTCAGGCACTGGTCGAACAGACCGGCATATGCCAAGAGTGCGCCTTGTGCGCCGGCAAGCGCCTTGATGTACATCAGATCCCACTCGATGAGCGACGCCTGTCGCCGGTGTCTGATCCAGATCAGATCCGCCTGTCATCAGCGGGGTAAAACGAAGCGAACCGCGTGTGCCCTGCCGCGCGGCCCCTTTCGGCCGTATGGAGAACCCCATCATGCTCACTGTCAAAAACCACAACGAACGGGCCGCCGCCGTCTACGCCGCGGTCCCCGGAGAACACTGGATCGAAACGCTGAAGGACGGCCATCATGTGCTGATCCGGCCACTGGCGGAAAAGGACCGCGAGCGGGAGTACGCCTTTATCAGGCGCCTGTCTCCCGAATCCAGGCACATGCGTTTCCTCGCCCAGATCAATGACCCCAGTGGCGCCCTGCTCGATCAGTTGATGCATACCGATGGCAAGCAGCACATAGCCTACGTCGCACTGGCTCACGAGAACGGACAACTGATCGAGATCGGTATCAGCCGCTACGCCGCCACGGGCCAGCACGAATGCGAATGCGCGGTAACCGTCGCCGACGAATGGACGCACCTGGGCCTGGGAACCTTATTGATGGAGCATCTGATCGAGGCTGCCCGCAAGAACGGCTTTCGCCAGATGTATTCGGTCGACGCCGCCAGCAATGCGCCCATGCGCGACCTGGCCAAGGCCCTGGGTTTCGAACGGAGTCACGATCCCGACGACAGCCGCCAGGTCATCCATCGCCTCCACCTGTAAACCAGCGCCCCGTGGCGTACCGGCCAGCGGGCCGCCACGGGCGATTCAATCCTCAATCAGAGTGTCTTGTCCGGTTTTATCGCCAGTACGCTGCACGGAGCCCGGTGCAAAAGCTGCTCGGCGGTGCTGCCCAAGAGTTTTTTCAGTCCCTTGTGCTGCACGGTTCCCATGACAATGACGTCAGTCCGGTGGGCAGTCGCAAAGTCACAGATACACGACAGCGGCGTACCCTCGATGAAATGGCGACGCTCTGGAGGCACGCCATGGCGTTCGGCCAGCGCCGCGAATGCCTCGAATTGCGCCTCGCCCAACACTTCGTAGATCCCGACATTCAGCGGCAGCACGCCAACCCCCATGTCCTGGGCATATACCGTGGCCCAGTCATACACATGCACCAACTCGAGTGCCGCGGCACATTGCCCGGCCAGCTTTACCGCGGCGTCGATAATCTGGTCGTTGAACACCCTGTCCTGCTCATCGCTGCGCAGCACATCGACGATGGCCAGTACGTTGCGTGGACGTGGGTTGAGGGCATTGGTCACCAGGTGCACCGGTACCGGACAGTCCCGTAGCAACTGCCAGTCCAGGGGAGTGAAGAACACGCGCTTCAAGGCAGGCTCTTCTTCGGCATCCTTGACGATCAGGGCCAGGGGCATCTCATTGACGAAGTGCAGGATTTCTTCGAACGGATGCTGCACCCAGAGCACTTCGCGGGTGACCTCGATCCCCTGTTCGCTCATCGAGCGAGCCTGCTCGTCAAGCCATTGCCGATGGCTTTGCAGATACCCGTCCCGGGCCTGGGCGATCTGTTCGGGCGCGAACAGGCCGGCCACCGCCAGCGCCTGCAAATAATCGAACGCCACGATATGCAAGGGTAACTGCATCGCCCGGGCCAGCGCCGCAGCGCGGTCGAATGCCGGTGTGCGGTTCATGGCGGGAGGGGCAATGAGCAGTAAACGCTGGGTCTGCGACATAAGGCACCTCGGCACGCGGCCATCTCAGAACACGGAATGGAATTGCAGATTGAGCGTTCCCGGGCCGGGTGACTTGATCTTTGTCAGCTACCCGAAGCGACAGGTTTCAGTACAGCCAGATGCCGGCCCACATCGCCAGCGTCAGCAACACCTGGCCGGGAATGACATAGGCGGCGAAGCGGCGCCCGCCACTGACCCAGGCCACCAGGCATTTGCTCAGGGAATTGCTGCTGACCGCAATCAGCACGGGCGCGGCGATGGCCTGGAAGGGCAACTGGCCGGATTTGGCCAGGGAGGCTATCGACGCCGTCGAGGAATGGGCGTCGGCGAAGCCGCTAAGGGTCGCGGTCACCATCACCCCGACTTCGCCAAAGTGACTCAACATCACCGACGACAGGAAGGTGATACCCGTCATGGCCAGCGTGACGAGCAAGGCCAGCTTGAGGTTGAACGCGCCGCCGACCTTGATCGGCTGGTGGGCGCCCTGGGCCGGCGTGGGGAACATCAGGCACAGGCCATACAATGCCGTGGCGGCAGCGCCGGCGAACAGCGGCCCCCACATAGGGTGCAGCAGACCGGTATCGACCGCGCCCAGGATCAGGTCCACCTGGGTCAGGGTGGCCAGGTTGGAGAACAATGCCGCCGCGCCCAGGGCCTTGATGTTGTCCGGCTCTCTGGCAGCGATATGCCCCATGGCGGCGATGGTCACCGTGCTGGAGGCGAACCCCGAAGCGATGGCACTGATCGCATAACCGTAACGAGTGCCCAGCGTGCGAACGGCGATATGCCCTACCGCACCCACGGCCATCAGCAACACGGTCAGGGTGCAGATGGTGCGCAAATTGATGGCGGCATAAGGCCCGATGTAACGATCCGGCGCCAGCGGCAGCACGACCAGTGCGGCGATCAGCAGTACCAGCCCGTCGCGCATTTCCGCTTCGCTCAATTGACTGCGGGCGAAGTGATGCAACTTTTGTCGATACGTCAGCAGCCCCGCCATGACCACGCCAATGGCAATCGCCAATTCCGGCGCCGTACCGCACATAGCCCCCAGCGCCAGCACCGTAAGCAACGCCACTTCGCTGGTCACGCCCGGGTCGCTGCCCAGGCTTCGCCAATACGCCACGGTGATCAGCAAGGCCAGGCAGATAGCCATGATCCCCAGCAACAGGGCTCCACCGACCTGCATCGCCACATACCCCAGCAGCGCGGTAATGGCGAACGTGCGCAACCCCGCACAGGCACGGCTGTCTCCTCGCCCCTTGTGCCGCTCGCGCTCCAGACCGATGAGCAAGCCGATTCCCAGCGCAGCCGCCGCGCCTTCCAGGCCAAGGGTCGCGCTCACAGAGCCTCCCTGCGGACGAACCTTGCCGCCCTCACGAGGGTCACTTCAGCAGGCCAGGGCAAGCCCCCTTCCTGGTAGCCGGAGCGGATCGGTCGCCGGCTGTCCGAGGGGGGGCCTCCGTCTGGCCAGGGCTGGTCGGCCAGGGGTGCGGCGCATCGATGCGCGCCCGGAGTTGACCGACGAAAGCCGTCGCGGCTTCCAGGCTGCTGAAGCCCACTGTCAGGGCATCCATGTGCACGAGCCAGCCGTGGCCTGTCGGTTTCGCTGTGATGTCGATGATCATCGATCGCCTCCGCTCAAGCCTCCGCGTCGCCCGGCCGGGCATCACGGGGTAATCGCCACCTTCATGACCCCGTCCCGCTGGTGAGCGAACAACTCATAGGCGGCTTCGACATCGTCGAGTTTGAAACGGTGGGTCACCAGGGGCGACAGATCGACCCCGCCGCTTTGCACCACCGCCATCAAGCGGCGCATGCGTTCTTTGCCGCCGGGGCACAGGGTGCTGACGATGCTGTAGTCGCCCAGCCCGGCGGCGAAGGCGTCGAGGGGAATGTGCAGGTCGCTGGAATAGACACCGAGGCTGGACAACCGCCCGCCTGGCCGCAAGACGCGCAAGGCGGACTCGAAGGTGCCCTGGGTGCCCAGCGCTTCGATGGCCACGTCGACACCACGGCCATCGGTCAGCGCCATGATCTGCTCGACCACGTTACCGTCCTTGAAGTTGACCACATGGGTGGCTCCCAGGCGTTTGGCGACCGTCATGCGCTCGGCCACGGCATCCACGCCGATGATCTGGCTGGCACCCTTGAGCCGCGCACCGGCTACCGCGCAGAGGCCGATCGGCCCCAGGGCGAATACCGCGACGGTATCGCCGATACTGACCTCGCCACGCTCTGCCCCGGAAAACCCGGTGGACATGATATCGGGGCACATCAGCACCTGTTCGTCGCTGAGGCCGTCGGGGATCGGGCACAGATTGGCCAGGGCATCCGGCACCAGCACGTACTCGGCCTGGCAACCATCGATGCTGTTGCCGAACTTCCAGCCGCCGATGGCGCGAAAGCCATGGCGGGTGTCCGGACCGTCCTGGGAAGCGCAACCGCACAAGCAGGCATAACTTTGCCCGCTGGGCGTGATGGCCCCGGCAATCACCCGCTGCCCCTCGACAAAACCGCGCACCTGCGAGCCCAGCCGCTCGATGATTCCCACCGGTTCATGACCGATGGTCAGGCCCTTGGCCACCGGGTACTCGCCCCGCAGGATGTGCACATCGGTGCCGCAGATCGTCGTCGTGGTGATACGCACCAGGGCATCCAGCGGCCCCACTTCGGGGATCGGCTTTTCATCGAGCACGATCCGGTTCTTTTCCACGAAAATTGCCGCTTTCATGGTGGCCATGACGATCCTCCAACCTTGAGCCCGCGCTTGAGTCCAGCAAGACTTTCAGGCTGCGCCGGGAGCGAGAGCCTGAGCTTGATCATGATCAATAATTCATCAATGGGCCCCTCGCGACTGACCACACGTCAGCTGGCCCGCTCCACTGCCGGACGGGTTGATACAGATCAAGCGCGCACCGTCGGCCGCAGGCAGGATCGCAGAGGGCTTTACGGCCGAAGACGCGTTGCCGTCACTTGCTATTACCCCTGGGAGAGTCGTCATGTCCGAGCAATCACGTTTCATGCTGGTCGCCTCGCCGCTGATGGAGAACAGCCCCGCCTTCGATCGGGCCGCCGCCCTGGCCAAGGCCGAAGACGCAGCCCTGCACATCGTCGCCTTCGACTACCTGGAAGGCCTGGCCACGGCCAGCCTGGTCAACGAACAGGCCCTGGAGCAGATGCGCCTGGGGTACGTCGAGCGCCATCACCAGTGGCTCGAAGAACAGGCCCGCCCGCTGCGCAAACTGGGGCTGACCGTCACCACTGAAGTCGTCTGGGTCGAAAGGCCCTTGCAGGAAATCCTGATCCACCTCAAGGAGCAGCCCATGGCCTTGCTGATCAAGGCACTGCAACACGAATCGCTGCTGTCGCGGGTAATGTTCACTCCCCTGGATATCCACTTGCTGCGCGAATGCCCCGTGCCCCTGCATTTTGTCAGCCATGTACAGCACGCATTGCCACGCAGGATCGTCGCAGCGGTCGACCCGTTCCACCGCGAGGGTCAGTACAAGGACTTCAACGACCGGATACTGCATGAGGCCTCGAAACTGGCCAGCGCCTGTAACGCCGAGCTCGACGTGATCTATGCCCATGACCTGTCCTCCATCGGCGCGGACGAATTCAACTTCGACCAGAGTTCGACATTTTTCTCGACAAGCAAGGCCAAGACTCTGTTCGATGCCCAAGGCGACGCCTTCAACGAACTGGCTGAACGCAACGGCATTGCGCCGGAACGTCAGCACATGATCATGGGCAATCCGGCCAAGGTCCTGACCAGCTACGCAGACGCCTATGACATCGATGTGATTGTCATGGGCAGGGTCGGTCATCGCGGTGGCTTGGGGCGCCTGATCGGCAGCACGGTGGAGCAACTGCTGTACAAGGTGCCTTGTAGCGTATGGGTGGTTTCGCCAGAGGTGCTGATGACCGAATAAAGCCCTTTTTCAGGATGCTTGCCCGCGCGCGCCAGGCCGGTCAGTCAGCGCGGCGCGCCAGTTGCGTAAGGTAGGCACAGAACATGTCTGCCATTGCGTCGGCGTAGGTCTGGATCTCTGCGGCGGTGCGCGGGCTTTCTGAAAAGTCCTTGCCCACGCTGCTGAGGGTGGTGGTGATCAAGTCGGCGGCCAGGGCGCGGGTGGCCTGCGGCGCCTCGGGCAGCGCCTCCTCCATGAAAGCCTGGAAGATCCGCTCCCCTTGCGCCTTCACGGCCTGCGCTTCAGGGGCGTCGCGGTACAGCGGCGCGGCGTCGTTGAGCGCCACGCGCATCCTGGCTTCCTCGCACTCGGACTGGATAAACACCCGGACCAGCACCCGCAGCCGCTCCAGCGGGGCTTTGCCACCCTCTTCGAGGATGCTGCGCAGCATCTGCGTGGTCTGTTGCCACTCATCGCTTTGCAGGCGGAACAGGATCGCCGCCTTGTTCGGGAAATATTGATACAGCGAACCGATGCTGACGCCGGCCTTCTCGGCCACCCGCGCGGTGGTGAAACGCTGCGCGCCCTCCTTGGCCAAAACCTGAGTAGCGGCTTCCAGGATCGCCGCCACCAGCTCCGTCGAGCGTGCCTGTTTAGGCGCTTTGCGCGAGGAAACCTGCGGGGTCCGGCGGTTGCTCATGATGGCCCGACAGGGCCGCAGCCAATGCGAATAGCGCAGGGGGTCACTTGCTCATATCCTCTGAATGCGACGAATTGATCGCATTTTAGCCACGCGCCGCAAGGCGTCAACTTCGGACGGGATGCCCCCATGACCAGCACATTGACCACCTCCCCACTCGCGCCCCTGCTCGATCGCCTGTTCGAGCAGGCCAATACGGCGACCAACCCGGCCGTCGCCGGCATCTCCCGCGAGGAACGCGAACGCCTGATGCACAGCAAGACCGAATACCTGGATTTCTATGGCCGCCTGAAAGACCTCTGGCTGCCCGTTTCCCGCGAGACCGGCGGGCTGCTGTACATGCTGGCGCGCAGCACCCGGGCCCGGCACATCGTCGAGTTCGGCACCTCGTTCGGCATCTCGACCCTGCACCTGGCGGCGGCCATCCGCGACAACGGCGGCGGCCGCCTGATCGGCAGCGAGTTCGAGGCGTCCAAGGTGCAACGGGCGCGCCAGCACCTGCTCGAAGGCGGCCTGGCCGACCTGGTGGAAATCCGCGAGGGCGACGCGCTAAAGACCCTGGCGGTCGACCTCCCCGAGTCCATCGACCTGCTACTGCTCGACGGCGCCAAGGCGTTGTATGCCGATATCCTGGCCCTGGTCGAAAGCCGCCTGCGGCCGGGCGCGCTGATCGTCGCCGACAACACGGACTACTGCCCGGACTACCTGGCCCGGGTCCGTTCGCCCGCCAGTGGCTACCTGTCCGTGCCCTTCGGCGGCGACGTGGAACTGTCGATGCGGTTCGCCTGAGTCCTCCCTGGAAGACAAGGCCCCGGTCAAGATCGGGACCTGATCACCCGCGACTTTGCCACTGAGTCGCGCCACTGCCGCTTAGCGATCCTCGCGCCCTTCCCCCTCCAGCGGATGCTGCGCGAGGTAGCTGTCGACGGCATCGCCGATGGTCGGGAAGAACGCCGCTTCGCCGAAGCGTGCGAACAGCCCGAACCGCTTCAGCTTGTCCTTGACCGGGTCTTTCATCTGGGCCACGCACAGCTTGATGCCGGCCTGGTGCAGGGTGTCGTCCAGTTCCGCCAGCATGTCGGCGGACGTCACGTCGACGCTGGTGACCGGTTCCGCTGCCACTACCAGCCAGCGCACCGGCGTTGGCGAGGCCGCCACGGCGTCCAGCACTCGGTCATGGAACAGCTCGGCATTGGCGAAGAACAACGGGGCGTCCCAGCGAAACAGCACCACGCCGGGGATCAGGCGCGCGTCGGGATAACGCGTGATGTCGTGATAACCCTTGACCCCTTCCGCCCGCCCCAGGACCGCCGAGTAAGGGCGCCAGCCATCCCACAGGAACTCGATGACGGCGATCACGATGGCCAGGCCGATGCCCTCGATCGCGCCCAGCACCGCCACGCCGACGGTGCAGACGATGGACAGCCAGCACTCCCATTGCTGGATACGATAAATCCGCCGCAGGTCGCTGACTTCGATCAGGCCGATGGCCGATGCGATCACCACCGCGGCCAGGGCGCTGGTGGGCAGACTCTCCAGCAGGTTCGGGGCCAGCACCAGCAGCAAGGCCACGGCCAGGGCGCCTATGACTCCGCTCAGCTGGGTCCTGGCGCCGGCGGCCTCGGCCACGGGGGTGCGCGACGAGCTGCTGCTGATGGCAAAACCCTGGAAAAATCCGGCCGCCAGGTTGGCCACGCCAAGCCCGACCATCTCCTGGTTCGGGTCGACGTAGGTGCGGGTCCGCGCTGCGTAGACACGGGACAGCACGCTGGTATCGGCGAACGAAACCAGGGCCACCGCACAGCCGCCGATCAGCACCGGGCCGATATCGGCGCGGCTGATCCAGGGGATGGCGAACGCCGGCAGGCCTTGTGGCAGAGAACCCAGGACCGACACGCCGGCTGTTGCCGCAAGGTCCAGCACAGCGACAGCGACGGTCGCCGCGGTGACGGCGATCAGAATGCCCGGCACCCGCTGGCTGTTCTTGAACAGCAGGATCACCGCCAGGGTCGCCGCGCCGACCATGAAGGCGATCCAGTTGGTCTTGCCCTCCAGCACCGCTGTGGCAATGGCCCACAGGTTGCTCAGCGGCCCGTTGGCCTCGACCGAGAAACCGAAGAGCTTCGGCAGCTGGCTGATCAAGACCGTCAGCGCGATGCCGTTCATGTAGCCGTAGCGAATCGGCTTGGAAAGCAGCTCGGTGACAAACCCCAGGCGCGCGATGCCGGCCAGGATGCACACCACCCCGGCCACGATCGCCATCATCCCCGCCAGGGCGACCGCGCGCTGCGGGTCACCGCCGGACAGTGGCAGGACCACGGCGAGGATCACCGCGGCCAGCGAGGAATCCGGCCCCAGTACCAGGATCCGGCTGGGGCCGAACAGCGCATAGGCGAGCAACGGCACGATGGTCGCGTAGAGGCCATAGATGCCGGGCAGCCCCGACGCCACCGCGTAGGCGATGCCGACAGGCACCAGCACCGTGGTCAGCACCAGCCCGGCCACGAAATCGTGACGCAACCAGGCCACGCGGTATTCGCGCAGCATGCGCAGCCCCGGCAGCCAGCGGCTCCAGCGATGCTGTTCGTCGCCGGCGTCCCGGCGGGCAATCCGGCCAGGTTCCGGGACGGGCGGAGAAGACCCCGAATGGTTCATCGGACACTGGCCTTGGCGGGTAGATGGGCTTATGCCTGGTGCTCAGAACTTCTGCGGAACCCGTCGCAACGGATGGTCCGATTCCCGATAGCCGCCCGGCTTCTGGCGTTTGGGCAACACCACTTTCTCCCGTGGTACTTCCTTGTAGGGAATGCGGCTGAGCAGGTCGCTGATGATATTGAGACGCGCGCGGCGCTTGTCGTTGGAGTCGGCCACCAGCCAGGGCCCATGTTCGGTGTCGGTGGCCTTGAACATCGCGTCGCGGGCACGGGAATAGTCATACCAGCGGCTGTATGACTTGACGTCCATCGGCGTCAGCTTCCAGATTTTGCGCCCGTCCTTGATCCGTGCTTCGAGGCGGCGGGTCTGTTCTTCCTGGCTGACTTCCAGCCAGTACTTGAGCAGGATCACGCCCGAATCGACGATCGCCCGCTCCACCAGCGGCACCGCCTTGAGGAAGCCGTCCGCCTGCTCTTCGCTGCAAAAGCCCATCACTCGCTCGACGCCCGCGCGGTTGTACCAACTGCGGTCGAAGATCACCACTTCGCCCGCCGCCGGCAGGTGCGGCAGGTAGCGCTGCAGGTACATCTGGCTTTTCTCGCGGTCGGTCGGTGCCGGCAGCGCCACCACCCGGAACACCCGCGGGCTCAGGCGCTCGGTCAGGGCCTTGATGGTCCCGCCCTTGCCGGCGCCGTCGCGTCCCTCGAAGACGATGCAGATCTTGATGCCTTTTTCGCGCACCCACTCCTGCAGCTTGACCAGCTCCACATGCAAGCGGCGCAACTGGTCCTCGTAGTCTTTTTTGCTCAGTTTTGCGGGTTCAGCGGGAGCACCCTTGGTGGCACCCTTTTTGTTTTTTGCCATGACCGGAACCTCATGCTCGCTTTCATCGATCGCGTGAGTCTAGTCGAGGATCCGGCCTCCACAGGGCAGCCCTGCTCTTGCTGGCGGCTCAGCCAGACGCCTTGCTCGCCGCCAGATAGGGCGCCAGGCGGCGCGCCATTTCTTCGCCGAGGGCCTGCAGGCCGCTCATGGGACGGACCATCACCTCGAACTCGACGATCTTGCCGGCTTCGTCGAAGCGGATCAGGTCGATGCCCTTGATCTGCCGCTCGCCAACCCGCGCGCTGAACTCCAGCACCACGCTCAGGCCATCGGCGGTGACCAGTTGACGGTGATAGGCGAAGTCGCTGAACACCTTGAACACGGTATTGAGGATGGTCGAGACCACCGGCGCACCCGGATAAGGCGTATGGGCCATGGGCGAACGGAATACCACTGTCGAATCCAGCAGGTCAGGCAAGGCGCCCAGGTCACCCTGGGCCAGCATGGCGTGCCAGCGTTGCAGGGAGGCGGCAGCCTGGGGATGCAGTTTCAGATCGGACATGGTGTTCTCCTGTCGCTTGCAAGGGGTGGATCGGGGAGCTGTCGTTCGACGGCGATTGACCGAGCCACCATAAGCGCCGGGCGCCGCGCGCAACAATGATCGCAAGTGACACTTGACTGATCGCAATGAGCAATCGGCGTGACGGTTTTCTTCAGGGCTGGCAGAGCCGTTCGAACAATTTGGCGTGCCGCGGGAAGCGTTCGCTGAGCTGGCGCTTGCAACCTAGCTGCATGTCCGCGTAGTCGAACCCTGGGCACACCGCCTCGCTGATCAGGCCGTAGCCCGCCGCGCCGGGCAGCAGCCGCGAGGCCTTCCATACACCGCCGGGAACGTGAAGCTGCAAGCACTGGCCGGCCAGCACATCGCTGCCCATCACTCGGGTTTCCAGGCGGCCATCCGGGAACACCAGGCAGTATTCGAGGGCATCGCCGAGGTGGAAGTAATGCAGGATGTCGGACTGGTTAAGATGAAAGTGACCGATGGGCGAATCCCCGGTCAGCAGGTAATAGATGGAGGTCATCAAGTAACGCTGCCCGCCCGCGCTGGCGAGCATCGGCCGCTGGTCCGTCTGGAAGGTCCGGCGGTAGTAACCGCCTTCCGTGTGCGGTTCCAGGTCGAGGGCGGTCAGCAGTTGTCGGGCGCTGCAAGCAGGCGTGGGCGGGAGCGGGTCAGTCATGTCGGGGTCACAGGTCAGGGAGTTGCTCCCAGCGTAGCAGCGCCTCGCCCTGGCGCTGGCCCGACCTGGCGCATGAATGGCAAGTCGGGCCCTGGTCACTTACGCTCGCCGCGAGCCGGCTACCTTGCCGAGCGGCGCAGGCTTGCGCGACACGTCCTTGCTCCGGCGCAGGTAGCGCACGACCCAGACCAGCAGCATGCCAAGGCTCAACAGCAGCGGAACCGCGGCGATATTGAGCATCTTCAAGGTCCTTCCAAGCTCATCGATATCGGCGTTCAGCTGGTATTGCACCTCGCGCAGTTCCTTGCGAATGCGGGTTTTCTCCTGCATGAACTGGCGCACCGTCGCCTGCTGCTCGGCGCTGAGGGTCTCGCCCTTGTCCGGCGAACCCTGCAACTGCTGCAGCTTGCCTTCGGTTTCCTCGAGACTCTCCTCGAGGGCGAAGCGCTTGGCGCGGAAGCTGGCTTCGGCCTGGCGGCGCAATTGCTCCACCACCACGAACGGACGACTGTAGGGGCCGCGCGAGCGCAGGCTGTTCAGGGCGTCCGAACCGGCGAGGTTGTCCAGGGTATTGAGCACGAAGGAGGCGTTGTCGGCCCATGGCCGTGCTGCCGGACGCCCGTTGACGTCCTGCATTTCCAGCCACATCCGGTCGCTCAACAGGTCCGTATCGGCCACCACCACCAGGTTGACCTGCTGCGCCTCCTTGAGGCCGTCCTTGCGACCCTCGATGCCGTCGGCAAAGACTGTGCGTACCGGGCCTTGCACCCGGGCGGCGATCACGTAACGCTGGCTGGGCTGTTCCTGGTCGCGCAGCATCTGTTTGCGGTCGGCTGGCTTGTCGAAACGGTCCGCCTCGAAGGCCTTGGCCGAGTCGGAGCTGTACATCAGCGGTGTAAAGCGCGTGCTGGCGCCGGCCACCGGTTCAAGGATGCCGGCGGTGGTCAGGGCAATGAACTCCAGCCCGGCGGTACTCGGGTCCTGCTGGCTCAAGGCAGCTTGCGGCACACCCAGGGTGAACGGCCGCGGCAGCGGACGCCCGTCCTCCTCGGAACTCTCCAGCAAGGCATAGAGGTTGTCCCCCACGACCTTGCCCGACTGCATATGGATGCCCCAGGCCTTGAACAACGGTTCGAGATTGGAGGACTTGTCCTTGCTCTGGATGCCGAAGTACTCCTCGCCGGAGTCCTGTTCGCTGTAGGGGTCGACGAAGGCCAGCAGCTTGCCGCCGCGCAACACGAACTGGTCGATGGCGTACAGGGTCGGCTGCGAGAGTTTTTTCGGGTGCAGCAACATCAAGATGTCGACATCTTTCGGGATGTCCTGGGTATCGGGCTTGAGCTGTTGCAGATCGAACTCCCGACGCAGTTCCTGGAGCAGCATCCACGGCTCGGTCTTGCTCTGCGTGCGGATATCGAAGCCACCGTTGGCCGGCAGGCTGCTCAACAGGCCCAGGGTCGGGCGCTTGGGGTTGGCCAGGGTCTGCAGCAAGCGGCTGATGTCGTACTCGAGGAACTCTTCCTGGTCCGGCGCGAAAAACTCGATCGCCTGGGCGTTGTTCTGCTCATCGGTACCGGCCAGGCCGAAATACACTGGCGCCCCGCCCTGCCCCAGCGGCACGGCCTGCAGGCCGAACTCGGCGGCCTTGTCCTCTTCCGCGGAAAACGGCAGTGGGTCGATGACGTGCAGGCGGATCTTGCCGTCGGCCTCGCGCTCGTAGACTTTGAGCAGTTCCTGGACCCGCTGGGCATAGCCGCGCATTGGCACCAGTTCCTTCGAGCCGCTGTCGGAAAAGTAGAAATACAGGTCGAGCGGTTGTTTCAGCTCCGCGAGAATCTGCCGGGTGCCGGCGCTGATGGAGTAGAGCTTGTTCTGGGTCAGGTCGAGCCGGACACCGGTGAGCAGCAGCCCGGTCGCCAGGTTGAAGGCCAGGAACAGCAAAGCAATCAGCAACAGACCGGAAGTGGAATACAGCATGCGTTTCATCGAATCGTCCTCACTCGGCTTTCTTCAGGTTGACCGTCACCACCGTGGCCATCAGCCAGGCGACGATCACGCTGAGGAAATACAGCGGATCGCGCAGATCGATCAGTCCTTTGCTGATCGCGCCGAAATGCGTCAGCAGGCTCAGCGAGGCCAGCAAGTCCAACAGCCATTGCGGTGCCCACGGGTTGAGTGCATCCAGCACCAGGGAGAAACCGCAGGCAACGAACAGGAAACACACCATGAAGGCGAGGATCAGGGCGATCACCTGGCTCTTGGCCATGGCCGACATGCAGGAACCGATCGCCAGGTAGGTGCCGGCGAGCAACCAACTGCCCAGATAGCCGGTCAGTATCACGCCGTTGTCCGGGTTCCCCAGGTAATTCACGGTGAGCACCATGGGCAGGGTCAGCAACAGGGTGATGCCGGCGACGGCCCAGGCGGCGAGGAATTTGCCGACCACCGCTTCGAAACAGCTCACCGGCAGGGTCATCAGCAATTCGATGCTGCCGGACTTGCGCTCCTCCGACCACAGGCGCATGGCCAGGGCTGGCAGCAGGAACAGATAGAGCCAGGGATGGACGTCGAAGAACGGCGCCAGGTCCGCCTGGTTGCGCTCGTAGAAACTGCCCAGGTAGAAGGTGAAGACGCCCGAGAGCACCAGGAAGATCTCGATGAACACGAAGGCCAGCGGCGTGGCGAAATAACTGCCCAGCTCACGTTTGAAAATCACCGGTAACTGTCTCATGCCGACTCTCCCCGGGTCAGGGTCTGGAAGACCTCGTCAAGACGGCCCTGCTCCAGTTCCAGGCGCTTCATCTTCCAGCCACGCGCGGTCACCAGCGCGTTGACCTGAGGGAAAATCACCTCACCGGGCCGCGCCAGCAGCGTCAGGCTGCCCTCGGCGGGGTTCTCCTCGACGCCCGCCACGCCCGGCAAGACCACCAGGGCCAGCAGGTCCAGCGGCTCGTCGGCCTGCAAGGTCACCGCCTGGCGGTAGCGCGAACTGCGCTCCAGCTCATACGGCGTGCTGTCGGCCAGCAAGCGGCCATTGCTGATGATCAGGGCACGGTTGCAGACGGCCGACACCTCTTCGAGGATGTGGGTCGAGATGATCACGATCTTGTCCTGGCCCAAGTCCTGGATCAGTTGGCGAACCAGTTGCTTCTGGTTCGGGTCGAGGCCGTCGGTGGGTTCGTCGAGAATCAGCACCCGCGGATCGTGGAGGATCGCCTGGCCCAGGCCGACCCGGCGGGTGAAGCCCTTGGACAGGGTCTCGATGGTCTGCCGGCGGACGTCGCCGAGCTCCAGCAGGTCGATCACCCGGTCCACCCGTTCACGCTTCTGCGCACCGCGATAGCCGCGAACACTGGCAATGAACTCCAGAAAGCCCTGTACCGCCATGTCGCTGTAGCTGGGTGCGCCTTCCGGCAGGTAGCCCATCTGCTGCTGGGCATGACGGGTCTGGGTGCGGATGTCGAACCCCAGGATGCTCGCGGTGCCAGAGGTTGGCGCCAGAAAGCCGGTGAGCATTTTCATCGTGGTGGATTTGCCTGCACCGTTTGGCCCAAGAATCCCCAGAACTTCTCCCGGGCCGATATGACAGGACAGATCGTCGACCGCGACCTGCCCGGAAAAAGACTTGGTTAGTTTGGATATTTCGATCATGGCTTCCAGGTTCAGCAAGAGAAGTCTGAGGTGAACAGCTAAAAGCCATTCATATTCAGCAGGGGGTTGAGATTGGATAGTTGCAACAGGATCAACAGCTGTGTTGTGCCGGAATGGGCGCAATACAATACACGCTGATATTTTTAATGAGGGTAT